>JAYEFP010000213.1:0-20326 GCA_034715975.1 Candidatus Bipolaricaulota bacterium
CTCAGCTATCAGCTTCCAACGTTCCGAGCTTCGCATTCACCGTTCCTCGTCTTGTGTCTCTATCTTTGCGAGAGGCGCCTTATTCACTACCGTTTCTTCAGCTACCCACTCGAAACAGCGAGGAACCTGTTTTGAAGTAGATCTTTAGACCTACGAGGGTTGGTTGTGCGCAGCTCGATTGTTTGATCAATCCGGTGTCCGGGCAGTAATCGTTTTCAATTTGCAGCGTGACATGGCCAATGTTGAACTTCTCATGCGGGATCTGCTCCTCTTGCGCACGGATCTTGTCTGCCTTGCTGACCATCATGTCATCGACGTCGATGTGCGCTTCAAGGTGATTGTCGTGTTCGCCCACCGACCACGCGTGCACGTGATGGATATTTCTCACTCCGGGAATCTCCTCAATGGCACTTCCGATCTCGTCTATGGATAGATCCTGCGGCGCTCCTTCCATCAGGATGTGAGCTGTTTCTTTGATGATCACGTACGCTTCTTTGAGAATGTAAACCCCGATCAATACTGTGATCGTCGGATCGAGCCAGTACAGATTGCACAGGTAGATCGTCACCCCGCCGAGAATTACCCCAACCGAAGAAACCGCATCGGCAACAAGTGTAGGTAGGCGGCCTTGATATTCATGCTCGCCTTTGCCCCATGGCGCAACAGGAGCGTGCCAATAATGTTTGCTGCCAGTCCGATAGTGGCGACGATGAGCATTATCTGCCCGTGTATCGGGACAGGGGTGATGAACCGCTTGATTGCCTCGATGAATAGGTAGATCGTGATCACCACAAGGGCCGCTGAGTTGATCACCGCAGCGAACACCTCCGCACGTTTGAACCCGAACGTGTGGAGTGGCGAGCTTGGTCGGTTGCGCAGCCGGATGGCGACGTAGTTATCACGAACGAGATTCCATCGCTGAAGCTGTGAATCGCGTCCGAGAGGAGGGCCAAGCTCCCCGAGACCAGTCCGCCGACGATCTCCGCCGCGGCGATCACGAAGTTGAGGATCACCGTAACCAACAACCGTGTCCCTGTGAAAGTACTTGTGTCGTGCGTATGTGAAGGACTCATCTTATCTCTTCCTCACCTAAGCAAACTAGTGCTGATGCCTGTGGCCCTGTCCGTGTCCCTCTGGCTCGACCCATTCAATCGTCTCCAGATTACCGCGGATGTAACCTTCAATGACATCCCGCACCGGGCCGGTAGCTCCGGTCACCACCTCGATTCCAAGTTGATCGAAGAAGTTGACTGCGCTCGGTCCCATCCCCCAGGCAAGGACAGCATCAGCCCCTTGAGCGTGGATCCAGCTGGGAAGATCTCCCGGACCGTGCCCGGCGAACGGGACGTCGAGCACTTGTGTGTCCACAATCTTCCCATCATCCACGTTGATCAATGTGTAGTGCTGCGCGCGTCCAAAGTGCTCTTCAACCTGATCTTCCAATCCAGCAGTGCCGCGTGTTGGTATCGCTATCTTCTTTTTCATGTGCTCCCCTTTGACCGAATGTTGGCTCAAAATGCCGCGCCCAGTTGAGGTACTAGCGCTGCAACAACTCGTCATAGCGCAATACTCAACGCAACTGTGCAATCTCCTCAGCAAGCAGAAGAAGCTCTGCAATCCGTCGATCGGCAAGTTTCCAGTAGATGCGCACGCCATCGCGACGAGGGCCGATCAATCCAGCTCGCTTCAGCGCGGACAGATGCCGGGAGACACCGGACTCATCAAACTCAAATTCAGGGACAATCTCGCAGCCACACAGCTCCCCTTTGGCAAGCAAGCGCAAGATCTGGAGGCGTGTCGGAAGCGCCCGTGCCTGACCGATCTCAGCGATTTTCTCGTCAAAAGGATTTTGTATGTCGTCGTTATTCATCCGTCCCCGTCCCAATACATAATACTACTCCCCCCTCGATCTAGCCAAGAACGGAGAGCCAAGACACAATTCGATTTTCCGGCGTTTCGTAAAGTACCGGGTCCCTTTACGCCCTGAGGCCTTGAGTTTATTCTTTCGACATGAGCTGTTCCTTGATTTCGTCCACCGTTGACACCTTACCGGCCATTTGGACCACTCCATCGACCGCCAAGGCTGGCGTCATCATTATGCCGCGAGCAGTGATCTCGGAAATATCATACACCTTTGCAAGCTCTGCCTGAATGCTCAGTTGACTCACCGCAACCTATGCATTACTCATAGTGGCTTGACAGCTTGGGCACCCTGTTCCAAAAAAACCTCGATCTTGATCATCTCAAACCTCCTCTTATAATAGATCTTCGGTATCTAAATTGAAAACTCCCATTCCAGTAGAAATACAGAAATCGTATCCTCCCGAAGGCCCTACGATGAACCCAAATAGTTTGCCGGTGATGGTCGCTGCAATGCACACGAGCATAACATAAACCAGGGTCTTCTTCGTGCCCAATACCTTGCGGAGGACGAGCATGTTCGGTAGAGAAAGCGCCGGACCGTTCCCCCTTCCCGCTCCCTGTAGCCCCTGCAAAATCGGAATCTCGATGAGGGTAGCAAAATACATGAACGCACCGGCGATGCTCGCCACACCGTTGTCCAACCACGAGTTTCCGCCCACGCTTGTGCTGATCCAATCAAAAGGGATAAGTGCCAGGTGTCCGGGACGCACTAGAAGGAAGCCAGCAATGAGCACATCTCCAAAGAGATACGGCAAGATCAGCTGGCGTACGACCAACTCGATCCTCCCCACTCCTTGACCTCTGTCTTGTTGAACCACAGACGAAGGAGGATGAACAGGATAAGGAGGAACACCCCCGTAATATAGAACCGCGCGTGGTAGATGGATGTGTAGACCGAGGAAGGGTAGGAATCGTTCACCACATCAGACTTGGAAACCGACAATATACTCGCATCATCATTCAGCTTGTACAGAATAATATCCGGCGTCTCTCCGGCGCGAGTGGCAACGATTGTCTGCCCTTGAACGGTCTAAATCTCGATCGATCCCGGCTTACCCCAATTGACAAACACCAGGATAGCAATCATCGCCGCAATGTAGGTTGCTGTCTTCCACAAGGGCCGCACATTCTCCTCTTGTGGTAAGACCAAGGCATCCTCCATCTTCGCCTTCTCCTCCTTGAGGAACAGAAGATGCATAACAAACCCGATGATGACTGAGAACAATACGGCTCCAATCGCTCGCGCCAAACCAAGCTGAATCCCGAGGATTCGGGCAGTGAGGATGATCGCGAGGATGTTGATCGCCGGTCCTAGCCCTGCCCCGCGTTTGTAGATCCCGGCAAAGAGCGGGAGCACCGTGCACGAGCAGACGGCAAGGATTGCACCTGAAACAGAAGCAACGCTGTAAGCAACGCCTTTCTTGCTCCCACACCAAGGTACTTGATCACACTCGCCTGGCTGATGAAGACCGCGATCGCCCCAGCGATAAAGAACGCCGGGACAAGATAGAGTAGCACATGCTGCTGCGCGTACTCCTGCAGCATCAACAGCGCCTCCATCCCCGAGCAACGGATCACGGGGTTGGTAAACGGAACTAGGTAGGCCTCAAGAAATACAGCAATGATTCCCGAGAAAATCTTCAGTTCCTTAGAAATCTTCACTTCATCTCACCTCTGTTCAAGTTAGCCGGCCTTGATCTCGTGTCCCAAACACCATGACAAGACTGGATCCAGAACTCTCAAGCCGACAATGCACTCTTAGCGACACCCATCTCCGCTGGCGAATGACGGCAACGAGAAGCACATTATGACACGCTTTGCTCTTCGCAAGAGTGTGGACAGTTCTTTTCAGGTAATATTTATGCTTTCATGCACTATATTGCATATAATGCTCGCAATGATTCCTTTGTCAACCAAGGCTGAAGGCTGAAGTCCTCCGCGGTGCTTGTCATTGCGGAAAACGAGACACGCTCTATAATCACTACCTGCAAAAAGGAGGGTCTATGCAATCGATCGACTTACTGCGCCAGCTTTCCGACGCATTTGGAGTATCCGGGTTTGAGGATGAGGTGCGCGAGCAAGTGACGCAGCTCGTCTCACCGTACGTAGATGAAGTGAGAACCGACACGCTGGGAAATCTGTTCGCCACGCGCAAAGGGAAGGGGGACTTCACCCTGATGATCGATGCGCACATGGACGAGGTAGGATTCATGCTGAAGTGGATCGAAGAGAGTGGTTACCTGCGCTTTGCTCCTCTGGGAGGATGGGATCCGCGCATCATCCCCAGCCACCGCGTGGAGATCCTCACCCGCAGCGGCAAGAAACGCTACGGCGTGATCGGTTCTGCTCCACCTCACATCCTCACCGATGAGGAGCTCAAGAAGCCGATCCCCATAGAAAAGATGTTCATCGATGTTGGCGCGACATCACAGCAGGACGCGCTCGACATGGGCTTTCACATCGGTGATCCACTGACGATTCACTACCCATTCATCGAGTTACACAACGGTTACGTCACCGGAAAGGCATTTGATGATCGAGCCGGTTGCGCAGCGATGATCGAGATAGCACGCCGCTTGGCGGAGAAAAAACTTGACATCAACATCGTCTTCTCATTTGTCGTCGGAGAGGAAGTCGGCCTACGCGGAGCACACACGTCAGCATATCAGATTGACCCCGATCTGGCGATCGCACTGGAGGGGACAATCGGGGCAGATATGCCTGGTGTCCCACAGAGCAGCCAGCCTGTGCGGCTTGGCCGTGGTCCGGCGATAACCGTCGCCGATCGCTCGATTGTCGTCTCACGCAAGTTGATCGAGGCGATAGAGAGTGTCGCGGAAGAGGGAGCGATCCCCTATCAGTACAAACTCCCGACCTACGGCGGGACCGATGCCGGTGCGATTCATACCACGCGGGCAGGGATTCTTGCTGGCGTCGTCTCCGTCCCTTGCCGTTTCATCCATTCACCAACATCAACGTTACGCCTGAACGATTTCGAAAACACGGTGCGTTTGATGACACGCTTTATCGAGCAGTTGCCCGGTCTTCTTTCTTAGCAAAGATGATCTTCACAAGGTCTTCGGCAGCACTACGCAGGTTAATGATGAAGTCAGTATGACAGACCGCGCTGCCGTCTACCTCGCGATCATTCTCTCCCGATATGAGCGGACCAGGGCATAAACATCCTCTCGCAGAGGCGCAAAGAGCGCTGAGAACGTCGTTCAAGTGAGAAGAGCACAACTGGGAAAGTTGTTTCTTAGTGATCTTGGCGTCTTAAGCGAGCGGGCGAGAAAAAACATTCGCTCTTCGTGTAAGGACAACAGAAGAGAACAGCACCAGTAGGAGTAAATCCCACCGGCGCTATTCGTCCTACTCTTGGCACTTGTCCTCTTGCGCTCAGGCGGAGACGGTCTGCACCCGTTTCGCCGCAAGCTCCTCGCTCACGATCTTGGACAGCCGCTTGATCCCCTCTTCGATCCGTTCCGGTGTGCCCAGCGAGAATGATAGGCGCATCTCGTTTCGTCCACGACCATCGACGTAAAATGCGTTTCCGATCACGTAAGCCACTCTATTTTCCAACGCACGCGGGAACATTTCCTCGGTATCGATCTCCTCGGGAAGCCTCATCCATAGGAAGAGCCCTCCCTCCGGATTGGTCCAGGTGATCCCTTCATCCTTCGGCATGTACTTCTCCAGTGCGGCGACCATCGCATCCCGCTTGACGTGGTATATCTCGCGGATGTTTTTGAGGTGTTCCTCCATACCGTATTCCTTGATGTAACGCGCGGCTATGTGCTGTATCAGTTTGCTGGTACACAGGTCCGTTGCCTGCTTCACCCGCACAAGTATGTCCATGAATGGAGCATCAGCGATAAGCACCCCCAATCGGAGGCCAGCGGCGAGTACCTTGGAGAAGGTGATCATCAGGATCACGCGACCTTCATTATCCAGGCTGCGGATCGATGGAATCGACTTACCAGCAAAACGGAGCTGCCCGTACGGATCGTCCTCGAAGATCAACAAATCCTCTCTTCTTGCAATCTCAAGGAGACGCTTGCGCTTTTCTAGTGACATGGTGATACCGCTTGGATTCTGGAAATCGGGAATCACGTAGATCGCTTTCAAGGTCTTCCCCTCTCGACGCGCATCGGCGATTTGCTGTTCGAGGATGTCCAGATTCATCCCGTCGTCTTCCATGGGGATGGCGATCTTGTCGGCCTCGAACAGGCTGAATGTCTGCAACGCCGCGAGGTAGGTCGGTGCTTCAACGAAGAGCACATCGCCCACATTGAGAAATGCCTTGGACAAGAGGTCCAACGACTGCTGCGAGGCAGTAGTCACCAGCATTTGATCCACTGAAAGGTCGAGTCCGTGCGGTCTAAGCCAGTTCGCGAGAGCATGCCGCAAGGTAAGACTCCCTTCCGTAAGTCCATACTGAAGGACATTTTCGTAGTGACCACGCAGTTCGTCGGCAGCAATCTCCGCAAACTCATCGTGAGGAAAGGTCTCCGGTGCGGGAAGACCACCGGCAAATGAAATAACATCAGGTTTTTCAGTGAGCTTGAGCAGCTCGCGGATAGCGGAGCGTTTCGCCCCGGAAGCCCGCTTGGAAAGGTAGTTTTTCATATATCTCTCCTTGCGTTGCTCGTTGCGCAACGCACTGCATTATACCTAATTGCGCGCAAGATCTCAAAAAAGGCGCAGATCCCTCACGACGAAGGACTCGAAGGAGTCAAGGACTCGAAGGAGTCAAAGAACGGAGCGATTGATCCGCCATTGTGCTCTTCGTAAGAAATTCTCCTTGGTACTGGCACTATGTGAACCCTAGTGTGTTCCCACAACGATCTATCAGCAACAAGAACGCTAGAAGACTACACGTTGCAGGAGAGGAAGAAGGTACACGGCAACAGATGTACCGAGGAGCGCGCCGCACATGACATCAAGTGGGTAATGCTCGCGCATGTATACGCGCGACACTGAGATCGTAATCGCCGCCAAGTAGATGGCAATCTGTATCAAGGGATGCGGGTAGCAAGCCGAGATGACCCAGGCAAGGGCGAATGACGTTGTCGCGTGTCCGGACGGAAAGGAGTAGCTATCGAGGAACCTGGAGCGAAGGGGAGAGACGACGAGAATCGGTCGCGGACGCGCGAAGACCATCTTGAACATGCGAAATACAGCGATGCTGGCGATCATCACACCGAGACCGAGGATGACGTACGAGCGGTCTATCGGTCGTCCAAACAGGATCAGACCCAACCCCAGCCCCCCCCACAGGTACCCATCTCCCATGTAGGTGGCGCTGACGAGGACCCCAGACATCCGGTCTAACCCATGGTGTTCGCTGATTGCCTGCAGCATCTGTTCATCCCAACTCAAAAGGTTATCAATCAACACATCCACTCGGTCTATCGAGCGCGACCAGATATTCATCACTTCGCCCTGCTCCGCAACGCGGGAAAGAGTATCACGTCACGAATCGAACGCGCATCGGTGACAAGCATCGCAAGACGATCGATCCCGAAGCCAATCCCGCCGGTGGGCGGCATCCCGTGTTCGAGGGCGAACAAGAAATCCTCGTCCACCCGCTGTGCCTCTTCGTCGCCGGCAGAGCGGAGCCGCTCCTGCGCCTCAAACCGCGCTCGCTGATCGAGTGGATCGTTTAGCTCGCTGAACGCGTTGGCCACTTCCATCCCGCCGATAAACAGCTCGAAGCGTTCCACAATCCCATCCTCGCCAGATTTCATTTTCGCTAGCGGGGATATCTCGATCGGGTAGTCCTTGACGATCGTTGGTTGAAAGAGGTTTGGTTCCACAAAACGATCGAACAGGTGCTCAATCAGCTTGCCACGTGACAGAACTGGTAGATCGATGCCCTTGCCCCGTGATTGATCGACTATTTCCTCTTGCGATGAGCCACTTATCGCAATCCCGGACGCCTTCTCCACAGCCTCGATCAAGCTGATCCGAACCCATGGTGCCGAGAAATCGATCTCTTGACCCTGGTAGGAAACGGTCGTCGCGCCGGTAGCAGCGCGCACGCCAGCCGCGACAAGGCTCTCGGCAAGGGACATCATCCCCTCATAGTCGCTGTACGCCTGATAGACCTCTAGAGTGGTAAACTCAGGGTTATGCGTCGTTGAGACCCCTTCGTTGCGGAAGTTCTTGGCTAACTCGTACACCCGATCTAGCCCGCCGATCACCAGACGCTTCAGGAAGAGCTCGGGGGCAACACGGAGATAGAGGTCGGCATCGAGCGCGTTGTGATGCGTGACAAACGGCCGCGCCGTCGCACCGCCGGCGATCGGTTGCATCATCGGCGTCTCCACTTCCAGGAAGCCCTTTTCGTCAAGATAGCGACGAATTGCAGCAATCATCAGCGAACGGCGGGTGAATGCCTCTCGCACATTCTCGTTGGCGATCAGATCGAGAGCGCGATGTCGATAGCGAAGCTCCACATCCTTCAACCCATGCCACTTCTCCGGAAGAGGCCGGAGTGATTTAGACAAGAGGACCCACGCTGCAGCAGAAACCGTCAGCTCTCCACGACGCGTGCGGAAGACCTCCCCCGTGATTCCAAGGAAATCGCCGATGTCGTTGTCACACAGTCTAGCGTATTCCTCTTCACCAAGCGCATCGAGAGAAGCGTGTACTTGCATCTTTCCACTGCCGTCACGTAGATCAAGGAATGCCGCTCGCCCCATCCGACGCATGGCAACAAGGCGGCCAGCAATGGTCACCGTTTCACCGCTTCGCTCTTCGACAGTGAGAGGTGAAAAACGCTCCGCTACCTGCAAGATCATGTGGCTGGGAGAAAACCGTGGCGGGTAGGGATCTAATCCACGCTCGCGCAGGCGCTGCAGTTTCTCCAGCCGGGTCTGCATTAAGGGTTCAGACATGATTACTTGTTGATCGCGATGACGCGGAAGTGGAAACTTCCGCCAGGGGCGTTGACCTTGATCTTCTGCCCCTCACGCTTGCCTATCAGGGATTTCCCGACGGGCGAGTCAACTGAGATCTTCCCGTTTTCCAGATCGACCTCAGCCGAACTGACAAGTCTGAACGTTCCGCTCTCCTTATCCTCCTGATCTTGCAGGATAAACTTAGTACCGACCCCGATTTGGTCCTTGGATATATGCTCCTCAGAAATAACCTCGGCGGAATCGAGCACGGTCGTCAGGCGATGCACCTCGCGTTCGTAGTACTGCTGCTCGCTTTGCAGGTAGATGTACTCCTTGTTCTCCCGCAGATCGCCGCCGTTCATCTTGGAGGCCTTCAGCTTCTCAGGGATCTCTTCGTACAGGATCTTCTTTGCCTTGTCTAGTTCCTCCTGCATCAACGCGTGTCCGTCCTTCGTCAGGAAGATTACTTCTTTTTCCATCTTTCACCTCTGTACCCATTGCTAGACTGAACTCTTCGAGCAAGACGCGCTCGATCTCCGCCGCGTTCAAGCTCTTACATCTCGTACTCGGTTGGACAATGAAATCCACACCAGAGAAGGAGGCCTTGTTACAACGAAAAGCCTCTCTTATCATCCGCTTCACTCGATTTCGCGTGACAGCATTCCCGAACCGGCGAGAAACACCAATGCCCATTCGCGCCTCTCCCAAAGTAGCAAGAACACGAAACTGGAAGTACTTTCCCCTCCATATTCTCCCCTGGCGAAACACACGCTCAAAATCGATCTGTCCTTTGAGGCGCATCCGCGCGGGAAACCGGCAATCGTCGCCGTTACACATACGAAAACTATAGCCAACAGCGCCATCTATTGCAAGAACACGCACCTCTCCGGCATCTGCAGAGGGAAGAGAAGGCTCGTATCTCGGCAAACCACGCAGCACGCTAGAATCGCTCTCCGTTCTCTGGTTCTCTGGTCCTTCGATTCATAGCCCTTTCCTCAAGATTCTCTGCCCTGTTTGTGCTTCGTGCTCAGACAAGCCTCTGCGTGAGAACGCTTCTCTTGCCTTTCTCATCACTCGTCACTCATCATTACCCTTCTACAGGGGGGCACAACCCTTTCTCTCGCACGTTCGCTATCGCTCACTCAAGCCCTGTCTGCGTACGCCTGCCTGTCGCATCCGCGATGCAGACAGGGACACGCACAGGCAGACGCAGACAGGCGCTGGCACAGGCAGGCGACAGCACAAGGAACCCTATTTGACTTAGCTGCGGCCAACCGGCTCAAAGTAGCCGCGGTATTTTCTCCTGTATCCCCGCCAGGTGATCGCCCACTTGTCCGAATCATCGAGGTAGGAATGATCTGATATCCTTCCGATCGTGCTGTTGTAGGGAGATCCCTTGACAAGATCAGGGTCTTCGTATGCTTCCTTTGAGATACGCTCCATGATCGAGGCGTAGTTATCGAGTTCGTCTCTTGAGTAGGATTCGGTCGGCTCCAGTGTGACTGGCTGAGGCACGACCCATGGTTCATGGCTCATCCAGTAGTGCCCACCGTAGTCGGCAACCCGCCGCTGGATGTCGGTGGTAGCGACGCCGGTGTCATTCGCCAGTTTCTCCCAACTGTAGCGCACCTGCTCCAACCGGTGTTTCCCCGGGGCAAATGGTGCATCTACACCCTTAATCTTGAGCATCTTGTGCAGCAGGTAGTTGTTGTTGAGGACGGCGACGCGAGCCACTTGCCGCAGCCCGTCCGCTCCCAGGCTCATGATCCAAGCGTAGGCACGCACAATCGCCGGGATCACTCCGTAGTAATCTTTCACCTTCCCAATCGAATGCTTGATATCGTAGTTCAGGAAATATCTGCCGCTCCCCTCGTTGTGGTCAACTAATGGAACTGGGAGGAATGGAGCAAGCTTGCCCGTCACCCCGATCGCTCCGCTCCCAGGCCCGCCACAGCCGTGCGGGGAGGCGAACGTCTTGTGCAGGTTGAAGAAGGACATGTCGAATCCCGCTTCTTTGGCGCGGGTGATCGCCAGGATGCCGTTGGCGTTCGCCTGGTCGTAGCCGCACAGCCCGCCTGCGGAGTGCACAAGGTCGGTGAACTGTCGGATGTGCGGATTGAAGATCCCCGTGTCCTCGGGGTTAGTGATGAACAGGGCAGCGGTCCGCTCCGAGACCACCTTTTCAAGGGATGCTAGCCTGACGAACCCATCCTCTTCCGCCGGGACGATTATCACCTTGTATCCCTTCAGTCGCGGGGCAGCGGCATCTGATGGGTGCGAGAAGAGAGTGGTGACTATCTCATCGCGCTCTTCTCCCTTCTCCTCGAAGTAGGCGCGGACCATAGCTGCCATGGTGTAGATCGCGTGTGAGCCTCCACCCGGCTGGAAGGAGAAGCGGTCCAGACCCGAGATCTCACGCATGAACTTATCGAGTCGATAGACGATCTCCAGCACCCCCTGCACAGTCCCCTCATCCTGTAGCGGATGGAGGTCGGCAATCTTCGGCGTTGTAACGAACGACTCGTTAATCGGTGGGTTATACTTCATTGTGCACGTCCCCTGCCCGACATCGATGTTCAGATCCCGTCCGAGCGTCTCCTGCGCTAGTCTCAGGTAGTGTTGCAGCACGCGCGACTGCCCCATCTCAGGCAAGTTAGCTGTGCCCTTACGGCGCATGGCATCCGGAACGCGCGAGATGACATCTCCCACGCGGCTCTTGATCTCCTCTTCCGCATCGGGAACGAGGATCCCTCTCTCTCCCGGTGATGTCCGCTCGTAGATTACTGGTTCATTCCAGTGTGCCTGGCGAAAACCGGTCTCTTTTCGGTTCATCTTCCCTCCACGATTTGTCGCATGCTTGTAACCAACCGATCGATATCCTGTTTAGTGTGCACCTCTGTTACCGAAAGAAGGAGGCTCTCCCCCAGCTTCGGAAAGTCTCTCGATAGATCAATCCCACCGTAGATGCCTCTTTTGAGGAGCTTCTCATTCATTCTGCGAGCAGTTACTGCAGCATCATCCAGGTTGACGACAAACTCTTGGAAGAACGGGGCGCGAAGCGCAGGAGAGGTCACACCTGCGATCTTTCCAAGCTCCTGCACAGCGTAGGCCGAGCGCTCCATGATCGTGTGCCCCACATCGTGCATCCCCTGTGGTCCCATCAACGCCAAGTAGACACCGGCCGTGATCCCCCACAGGGCGGCCATCGTTCCCACGTACTCCTTAGAGTCCTCCCTTCTTGCAAACGACGTTCGCTCCCAGGCGACATCGCCGAACCCCCATGCTTTGTCAACGGTGGGAACGATCCCAAACAGGCGTGTGGGGTACTGAGACACGATCCGCTCCTCATCAACCGAGGCGATAAACCCGCCGCGGGCACCGCCGTAGTACATGTGTATCCCCAGCGATTGCAGCTCACCACAGACAAGATCAGCTCCGTACTGCGGTGGCGGAGCAAGGACACCAAGCGAGATCGGATCGACACCGACGATGCTCAGCGCTCCGTTTTCATGCGCCAGATCCGATACCTCCGCCGCGTTTGTCTCGATCACGCCGAGGAAGGAGGGGGTCTCGATGTACACAGCTGCGACGCCCTCGGACAGCTTCTCCTTCAGATCCGATAGATCGATCAGGCCGGAGCGCGCGTCGTAGTCGACCGTTATCACATCGATCTGAGGATAGCAGTAGTTCTTGATGATCGAGGAGCGATCGAGGTTGAGCGAACGCGGAATGATGACGGTACTCCTGCCCGTGATGCGGCAAGCCATGCGCAGCGCCGATGCCGCGGCCTGCGAGCCGTCGTAAGTGGGGACGCTGACCACATCCATATCGACAAGCTCTCCAAGCATGCTCGCGTACTCGAACAGCGCCTGAAACCGGCCGTGATCCTCGTACGGCTCTCCGGCGTAGGCGGTGAGGAACTCGGACCGGCTGTTGATTACATCGCAGATGGCGGGAACGTAGTGTGGTGAGCAGCCTCCCCCGAGGAAGGAGAGCTTTTCGCTCGTCGGCACGTTCTTGTCCAGGATCTCATTCATGTGGCGGCGCAGGGAGTACTCATCCTGGTAGCCATCGGGAATATTGAGCTTGCCCTTGAACAAGAGATCGTCCGGGATCAGCTTATACAACTCATCGATGCTCTTTGCCCCAATCTCCGTTAGCATCTCCCCCTGCACTCGGGAAACGGAGTTTGGAATGTACGGATGTACTACCTTGTCTCTATCCATCGATCCTCCTTTTACGCCAGACCGCCACCATCGACTGTGACAATTACTCCTGTGACCCAGGGCGAGAGATCGCTTACCAGGAAATAGACCGCTTTGGCGATGTCGAGCGGCGTCCCGACGCGCGCCAGTGGACGATCGGCCGCCTCGGCCATGAAATCCTTCTCATTAGCCCCCAATTGCACCGCCTCGCTCCTCAGAAGCGGGGTGTCGACATCCCCAGGGCAGACACAGTTAACGCGGATCTTCTGCGGACCATGATCGATCGCCATCGCCCGCGTGAGGTTCACCACCCCGCCCTTGGCCGCACAGTAGGCGGCCGCCCGCGGTCCACCCTTCAAGCCCCAACCAGAGCCGATGTTCACGATCGCCCCGCCAATACGCTCCATCACAGGGATTACGTACTTGCTCATAAGATATGTGCCCTTGAGAGAGACATCAATTACCAGATCCCATTCCTCTTCCGTAAGGTCCACGACGCTCTTGCGGCGGATAACACCAGCGCTGTTTACCAGGATGTCTATCCGTCCGAATCTGTCTTCCACTTCCTCAACGGCGCGCCGGCAATCTGCACTCGATGAGACGTCGCCGCGAATGAAGACCGCTTTGTTTCCAATCTGTTCGCGTGCCGCCTCACCGGATGCTTCGTTGACATCGATGATCACCACCTGCGCCCCGGCTTCGGCCAAGTAGCGCGCACAGCCAAGGCCGATCCCCGATCCCCCGCCGGTGATGAGCGCTATCTTCCCCAAAAGATCGCCTCTCTCTGTCATATATTTGATCTCCTTAGCAGAAACAGTTTTTCTTGATCCACGTTATGCAACCCGCCGCAATATAGTACTGTTCTCTTCCTCTGTCAAGCGCCATCCTTGCTGCAATGAAACACCACTTAGAATCCAAGTCTCTTAGCCAGTCAGCTCTATCCGCTGACTTGGCCATAATCATTAGGTGCCCTCCAGCACCAGATGGACGCGACCAACAAGCAGCTTGACCAACTTGTCTACAGACCAGGCAACCTAAGCAGTAATCCGGAATCTACCTCATAGAGCCATCGCGGCAGCGCTTTTCTCTTGCTACCTCTATGCATCGCCTGTAATAATGAGCACGTCCCCGGCGATGTTCACCGCGTGATCACCGATCCGTTCGAGGTTGCGCAGTACCTCGACATACAGGATGCCGGCGGCCGAGTTGCAGATCTCGCGTTCGAGCCGTTTGATGTGGGCCTCCTTGTACCAAATTTCGAGGCGATCGACCTCCTTCTCCAACTCGAACGCCTCCTCAGCCAGTGCGCCATGCTCACTCTCAAGCATGCGCAGGGAGAGACGATAAAGACGGACAGCCTTATCGAACATATCGGAGAGGTCGCGTCTTGCTTCCTGGGAGAACACAAAACCTCGCTTTATTGACACTTCGGCCCGCTCAGCGATGTTCACCGCATGATCCCCCACTCGCTCAATGTCTCCTGAGACATGCTTCAGCACGTGCAGGCGCTTTGCATCGAGCAATGAGAGCTCACTTGCATCGATCCGATCGAGGAAGCTCCCAATCGTTCGATCGAGAACATCGACCGCTTCCTCGGTTTCAAGCACCGTTTTCACCTCCTCCCTCTCTCCCGTCAGGAGCGCCTCACGGCACGCGTGGAGCATCGCGCTTGTCAGCTCTCCCATACGGAAGAGCTCCTTCCGCGCCTGCTCAAGTGCAATTGTCGGCACTTTCAGGAATTCATCGCCGAGGAATTGCGGTACGGTATCGATAGCAGTCTCTCTGCCTGGGACGGCCCACTTCGTCAGCCAGACTAGCCCCCCAAC
This sequence comes from Candidatus Bipolaricaulota bacterium, assembly GCA_034715975.1. Classification (GTDB taxonomy): domain Bacteria; phylum Bipolaricaulota; class Bipolaricaulia; order UBA7950; family UBA9294; genus M55B144. Next base: position 14,857 of record JAYEFP010000213.1, read on the forward strand.
CAGCGGCAACATGGTGAGCGTTACCGTGACGTTAAAGAAACTATGCGCGTTGGCGATCTGACGCGTGAGGCTCGTAGCGGTTGTCGCGACAAAACGCGAATAGGGAAGGACAAATGGAAGAAATGCAGCAACACCAAGGATGTTCACGAGTACCTGGGTAACCGCCAACCGTCGCGAGGAGAGGGAAGAGCCGATCGAGGCGATCATTCCGGTGAAAGTTGTCCCGATGTTCGCTCCCAGGATGAGAGCGATCGCCGCCGGGAGGGTGATGATCCCCGCGCTTCCCATGGCGATCACCATCGCGGTCATCGCCGAGGAGCTCTGAATGATCGCCGTCACCCCCGCGCCGACAAGCACTCCCAATACGACGTTCGACCCGCAGGAACGAAGGAGATGAAGAACACTCGGAGCTTCGGAAAGCCCCCGCAGTCCGCTCGAAATCACGTCCATTCCCAGGAAGAGGATGCCAAACCCGAGGATGACTCGGCCGACGTCCCCTGCTTTCTTCTCGCGAAAGACCTCCGCCAAGATAAAACCAATTGCGATGACAGGAAGGTAAAAGTGGCCAATCTTGAACGCGATAAGCTGAGCGGTGAGCGTTGTTCCAATCTCCGAACCGAGCATCACCCCCACCCCCTGAGTAAGCGTTAATGCCCCGGCGTTGATCAACCCGATAAGAAGGACCATCGTCATGCTGCTCGATTGTAGGATCCCCGAAGTCAGCGCCCCCACGATAGCACCGCGATAGGCCTTGCCGGTGAGCCGTTCGAGAAGTTCGCGCATCCGCTCACCAACGGCCCGCTTGAGCGCGTCACTGAGGGTGCGCAGACCATAGAGGAAGAGGGCAAGCCCTCCGGCAGTGGAGAAAACAACCGTAACAGCGTTCATATATACTCCTTTGAAAGCCTTAGTCCTTCTGATTGTTAAAGATTTATGTAAAATATATACTTTCATCACTGGATAATCAAGTCATCGGACACCGTAATCGTTAGATCGCCATCCTGTGCTGTTATCTGGAAGTCGTGGTTTCGCGCAAGAGTAATGGGTGCCCCTTGCCAAATGCCGATCTGTATGCGCCCATCAGCGTGCATGGAGAAGCGGGTCGCTCAAAGCACAGGCGTGTTTCGCTCTCATTAGCCCCAAAGGCACGTTCTCTGGACGCCCAATAAGAATCCGTTCTTTCTATTATCGGCAATACTATGTAACATAGGTCTGTCACTCTCGATCGATCGTCTATTACAGGAATTCTGTCTTGATTTGACAATCCGGGCAGCTCGTGCTAGGATGCTAAAATATGTGGTTTCTTATCGGTGCGTAGCTAAGATGAGTCTTGCAACGCATGATGCATTTCTTTGCGTAGAAAAGGGGGAGCATGCGTCTTCCTACCTTACTCTTATCGTCTGGGCAACTTCCCCAGTTTGTGCTGCTCCCTGGAGACCCGGCACGTGCAGCTCATATTGCTGAGCATCTCGACCAACCAGAGGCGCTAGCCAAGAACCGAGAGTTTCACTCCTATCGCGGGTTTTATAGAGGAGTTCCCGTGGGTGTGGTCTCTACAGGGGTTGGCTCACCTGGCGCAACGATCTGTGCAGAGGAATCGATTCGTGCCGGTGCACTGGTGCTCTTGCGAGTCGGGACTTCAGGCTCCTTGCAGGACGATGTAACAGATGGTGCCCTGGTAGTGGCAACCGGAGCGGTGCGTGGTGATGGAACCAGCCAGCAGCTTCTTCCCGCTGAATATCCGGCCGTAGCCGATCCCGAAGTAGTAAATGCGCTGTGGCGGGCGGCCAATACCCAAGGTACGCACGTTCATCGTGGTGTTGTGGTGACATACGACGCTTTCTACCGAGGGGTACTCGATCTCAGATTTGGGATCCTTTCACAAGCAGGAGCGCTCTGCGTGGAGATGGAGTGTGCAGCGATATTCTGTGTGGCCGCTCTGCGCGGTGTGCAAGCCGGAGCCATTCTTGCCATAGACGGCGATGCACGACGGGCCGCAGCCGGCAAGTACGATCCTCATAGAGAGATCGTTAACCGAGCCATCTCTCACGAAATCGAAGCTGCATTAGAGGCGGTCTTTCATTTGGCAACGGGGAACTGAGCGCTTGATGCTTCCATTTAAACCTGCTATTCTCCTAGGAAGTGAAGAGGTATTCCGTAAAGCGTCGGCAAAACGCTGCGCAGGACACCTCAAGGCAACATAATCTCAAAGGAGGGAAGGCATGAAACGATGGATTGGTGTTGTGACATTAGTTTTGGTCATGTTGGCGGCAAGCCTGGGCTTTGCGCAGGCTCCTAAGATTGGATTGATCCTTGCTACTGGAGGGCTGGGTGACCGGTCGTTCAACGATCAGAGCTTCAAGGGAGCGAATGACGCTGCCGCTGTGATCGCAGAGAAGTACGGGGTGGCAGTTGAAGATACCCTTGACTACGTAGAACCCACAGATATCGCCGAATACGAAGGTTACCAGCTGCAGTTCGCTGATGCTGGTATCTATGACGTCATCGTCTGCATTGGTTTCGACCAGGCAGCAGCGCTGGAGACCGTTGCTGCGCAGTACCCCGACCAGAAATTCGTTATCGTCGACATGGTCGTCGTTGCTGACAACATTGCCTCGGTCGTCACGAATGACTGGGAGAGCGCATTCCTAGTCGGCGTTGTAGCTGGCGGGATGACCAAGACAGATACGATCGGCTTCGAGGGCGGCATGGAAATTCCACTCATCATCGGTTTCATGAACGGGTATACGCAGGGTGCCCAGTGGGCAAACCCCAATGTCGACGTCTTGGTACGCTACGTGGGTGAATGGGCAAACCCGACGCTCGGAGCGGAACTGGCACGTGAGATGTACTCCGCCGGCGCGGACATGATCTACGGTGCTGCCGGCAAATCGCACCTCGGTGTCTTCTCCGCAGCGGAAGAAGCCGAAGGGCGGTACGCCCTCGGAACCGACGTTGACCAAGCGGCTACGGCTCCCGAACACGCCGACGTGATCATCGCCAGCGGACTGAAACGTGTCGATTTGGCTGTCGAATCCGAGATCATGAAGATCGTTAACGGTACGTGGTCCCCTGGTATCTTCAGCTACGGAATCCGGACCGATTTCGGATTCGGAACGGGGATTGCAGTTGGCAACCTCGACGTGAATCAGTACATCACCAAGAGTGCATCGGAGGTTGCGGTTCCGTGCGAGGTCATTATGAAGCTGATCGAAGCTGCAAACGGTATCGCTGACGGCACCGTCGTTATCGAACACTGAACACGATCTATGCTAACAGGATCGGGGTGGGTTGATGCCTGAGTTCGCAATTGAGATGCGGGGAATCGTCAAACGATTCCCGGGTATAGTTGCGAACGATGATGTTGACTTCACCTTGAAACGTGGAGAGATACACGGTCTTCTCGGCGAGAACGGTGCCGGGAAGACCGTGCTTATGAGCGTTCTGTATGGGCTGTACCGTCCTGATGCAGGAGCGATTATCATCAACGGAGAACCTCAAGCACATTACGGTCCAGCCACCGCGATCGGTCTGGGTATCGGTATGGTCCATCAGCACTTCATGCTTGTGCCAAGGCTTAGTGTTGCTGAGAACATCATGCTCGGCCAGGAGCCGAGTAGATCACGCATATTCCTCGATCGAGGTACCGCAGTTCAACGAATTGAAGAGTTCTCGAGAAAATATGAGCTTCCCATCGATCCGAAGGCTCGAGTCGATCAACTCCCCGTTGGTGCACAGCAACGAGTGGAGATCATCAAGGCCCTCTACCGTGGGGCGGATACCTTGATTCTCGATGAACCAACGGCCGTGCTCACCGAACAGGAGATCGAACACCTCGAATCTGCGCTGATGAAGCTGAAGGGAGAAGGTAAATCCACCGTCCTGATCACCCACAAGCTGCGCGAAGCGATCGATATGTGCGATCGGATCACAGTCCTACGCAAAGGAACCGTTGTCGGCACTGTGAACGCTAAGGAGACAAACGAACGGGAACTCGCCGAGATGATGGTCGGACGCGATGTGGTATTCACCGTCAGACGCAGCCAGGCAACCGGTGAGCCAGAGATCGCATTTCGAGCAAAGAATATCGAGGCGTGCGACGACCGTGGTCTGGTGGCACTGAAAGGGGTATCGTTCGACCTCCGCAAGTACGAGATTCTGGGCATCGCCGGCGTCCAAGGAAACGGCCAGGCCGAACTCGCGGAGGTATTGACTGGGCTGCGATCGATCAAGTCGGGGTCGATTTCACTCAACGGCGCAGATTTGACGGAAAAAAGGCCCCGCGACTTCATCGCAGCTGGGGTTTCCCACGTCCCTGCCGATCGGCAGCTTCGTGGCCTCGTCATGGGCTTTTCCCTGCGAGAGAACGTAATCCTTGGACGACAACGAGTACGCCAGTTCGCTCCCAACCGATTCTGGCAGAATCAACGTGCGATCACGGATTACGCGCGTCGAATCATCGAGGCGTTTGGCGTCAAAACCCCATCGGTCCAGACCATGGCGCAGAACCTGTCGGGAGGAAACCAGCAACGTTTGATCGTCGGGCGTGAGTTTTCTAAAGATCCTCATGTAATCATCGCTGCACAACCGACAAGGGGACTGGATATCGGGGGAATCGAGTACGTTCGAGAGCAACTGCTCAAGATGAGGGACCAAGGAGTGGCTATCCTTCTGATTTCGATGGATTTGGATGAGATCCTCATGATCAGTGATCGAATTGCCGTCATGTATGCCGGACAGATCGTGGCGATCAAGGACCCGGAAGAGACCAACCGCAGTGAACTTGGTGAACTGATGCTCAGCGGCACCCAGTCCCGTGTAGATGCACACGAATCCGGTGAAAGCTGAGGAGGCACGTAGTCTGATGCTGAAGCATTCTACCCTGCTGCGAGAGATGGGAATTACTTTGCTATCGATCGTGCTCGCCCTTGCTGTTGGCACGCTGATCATTTGGGCCGCTGGCTATTCGGTAAGCGCGGTCTTCATCAACCTGTGGAAGGGGGCGTTTGGCGGAAAGCTGGCAATCGGACAGACGTTGACCAAGTCCACGCCGATCATTCTCACCTCGCTTTCTTTTCTGATCGCGTTCCGTTGTGGATTGTTCAACATCGGGGCCGAAGGGCAGCTGTACATTGGAGCGATGGTGGCCGCGGTGGTAGGGGCACACCTCCATCTGCCGATTGTCCTCCATGTAGTCGCCTGTTTGGTTGCCGGTGGGCTGGCCGGTGCGTTTTGGGGATGGATCCCCGGATACCTGAAGGCAAAACGGGGCGTCAACGAGTTCGTCTCCACGATGATGCTCTCCTATGTCGCAATCGGGTTCACTGACTACTTGGTTGCTCCCCGTGGCCCGCTTCATGATACCAAGTATTGGTCCAATCAGACCGCCCGCATTGCAGCGACCGCGGCTCTTCCTCGGATTCTCAAGCCAACGCAGGTCTCTATGGCCCTAGTTGTTGCGATCTTTTTT
>JAYEFP010000214.1:0-1523 GCA_034715975.1 Candidatus Bipolaricaulota bacterium
TGTTGTCGGAATTGGCGGTTGTTTTCTCTTTCCCAATCACCCGCCGGTGGCCTCGTTCACCGTTTCGCGTGGTACCAACCCCGATAATCCCGACGATCAGCTCGTTGTCGTCCTCGACGCATCAGGATCGACCGACCCGGACGGAGACGAGATCACAAGCTACATGTGGGTATTCGATGAAAACGATGTAACGTTCATTGCTCCGCTTGCCTCGTCAAAGACCGTGACCGATCCGATTCTCACGGTGAAGTACCCGGTTCAGGTAAGTTCCTCTGAGGTAGAACTGGCCGTGGTCGATTCCCGCGGTGGAACGTCCGTTCCTGTCAGCATGACCATCACGGTTCCGGTGCCAGAGTAGAAGAAGCTCACAGCTTCTTGCGCAGGAAGACAAGCGATCCGAGTTCTCGGAATCCGAAGCGCTCGTAGATGCGCAGCGCCGGGTTGTCGTTGGCAACGTCAAGAAGCAATCCGCTTCGTCCCCACGCAAGTGCCTGTTTCTCACACTCAGCGAGAAGAGAGCGGGCGACACCATGTCCGCGGAAGGCCTCATCGACAGCCAGGTAGAGAAGGTGTACCGTATCATTTGCCTGCGGAAAAACAAAACCGCGTGTGTCGTCATTCATGTCCTTGCAGAGGGCAAACCCAATGAGATCATGTTCAACCTCGGCGACGAACCCTGCCCATTCGGGAATACCCAACCGCTCACGTATCCAGTCAAGTCCCTCTTTGGCATCGAGCCCTCGCCACAGTGTTGTTGATACAGGCTCAAAAAGCTGTGACAGCTCCACAACCGCCTCTGCGTCATCGACTGTCATCTTGCGAATCTCATAGAAGGTCTCAGCCATATTTCGATCAATCCTTTCGATGCTAGTGTTCGTATCCCCATTAAATGAGGAATGGAGCAGGAAGTCAAGCCACTTGCGCACACGCATGCTAACAGATGTATGAGCGATGCGTGTCTCAGGATGTGCTAGCCGCCGTAAGCCACGACGATCTCTCCGATGACGATCATGTGGTGATCATCGTCCTGGTAGTACTTGTCGAGTATGGCAGGAGAGGAGAAGTCGGTGACGGACAACTGTTTGCTCAGTACTGTCTTGCACTCGTAGTGCAACTCGCACTCAGAGACGATCGGTGTCTGCACTTTCTGCGCTTGCTTGAACGTTAGACCGCATGCGGCGGCTTTGTCTACATCCCACCCCGATTTAGTCCCGCAAAAGAGAAGTTCCTTACTGAGTGTGCCCGAGGCGGGGACGTTTACAGTGAAGTCCGGTGTTTCAAGAAGGCAGGAGTAGGTGTAGCGAGACTTCCTCACGAGCACGCTGAACATTGGCCTGCTCCACACAATGCCGACCTGCGCCCAGCCGATCGTCATCGGATTTGCGCGGCCGTTCTTGTCCAAAGCAACGAGAAGCGCACCGTTACCGGACAACGCATCCTTGAGTATGTCAATGTGCTCGTTCCACTGGATCTGTTGCATAATCTTTCACACCTCCACAGATGATCATAACTCGTAAATCAAT
>JAYEFP010000215.1:0-1514 GCA_034715975.1 Candidatus Bipolaricaulota bacterium
CTGACGCAGGACGAAGCTCGCCGAGAGGATTGTCAGGAGTACGAACAAGAGGACGCCAGTAAATCCCACCGGCTCCTGCCATGGGAGAAGTCCCTTGACCATCACCGCTCGCAGGAGGCGATTGGACTACGTAAGGGGGATGAGGTAGGAGATGGGTCGGAATAGTTTCGGGATCGCTTGCAGTGGCCACATCATCCCCGAGAGAAGGACTGATGGAACAATGACGAGCGGGTAGAACAGGATTGCCTGTGATTCGGTTTGAGCAAGCGCGGAGAGGAGAGCTCCCAGACCAACGTTTCCCACCGCGAACAGAATCACACAGGCAAAGGCCCAGAAGATCGATCCATTAATGACAATGTTGAAAACAAACTTGCCGATCGAGAGGACAAGGAAGGATTGGCCGAGTGCGATCAGTCCAAATGCAACGATGTATCCGAGGATAAATTCGGCTCTTCGCACTGGGGAAACCCAGATGCGCGCGAATGTCCCGTCAACCTTCTCCCGCACTACCGAGAGGAGCGTGAGAATCGTGGACACGATTGCCACAACCATCCCCATGATCGCCGGGGCAAAACTGTCGATGAAGCGCACAGTCACCCCATAGAGTTCCCGCGTCTTGATGTGGATCGGGCCTCCCTCACCCAGATTCATCACCGCATCGGCAAGTCCCATCTTGACCGCTGCGGCAATCTGCGGATCGGACTCGTCCAGCGTAAGATCGATTGTTCCCTGTGCGCTCGTTGCCACTCCCATCGCAAAGTGGGCGTAGTAGAGGCTGGTGAACTTCTTGGGGAAGCGTACGACCGCCTGATACCCACCTTTCAGTAGGAGCTGCTCTGGATCGGGTGCATCTGTCACAATCTGCGTAACGCTGAATGTGTTGTCGTGTTGCAGATTATCGATGACCGACGCGGTAAGATCCGTCTGATCTTGGTCGATGACGACCATTCGCACACCGCGTATGTCGCCGGAGAACGAGAAGCCGAACAGAAGCATAGCAAGAGAAGGAACGACGAACATGAAGGCAAGAACGGGCTTATCATGCCAGATCTGACGGAGGACACGCTCCGCGATCGACCGTATCCGAAGGATGCTGGGGCGGTTCATGCATCGCTCCTTTCCGATTTGCTCGCCTGCGTCAGGCGAAGGAAGACCTGCTCCATCGATACCGATTCGTCCTTCGTGGATACGCATTCCTTCAGCTTCGCCGGTGTATCATTGGCAACAAGTCTACCAAGCTTCATCATCCCCACTCGATCACAGTGTTCCGCTTCTTCCAAGTAGTGAGTCGTCAACAGGATCGTTCGGCCTCTTTGCTTGAGCGCGCGGAAGTGTTCCCAGAACTCGCTGCGCAGTGCGGGATCGAGACCAATTGTCGGTTCGTCGAGCAGGAGAAGCTCCGGGTCATGAAGAAGCGCACAGGCAAGTGACAGGCGTTGCTTCTCTCCACCACTCAACTGATCGGCGCGCTGCTTTCGTAGGTTCGGCATCTGCATCAGGCTGAGCAGTTCATC
>JAYEFP010000216.1:0-5640 GCA_034715975.1 Candidatus Bipolaricaulota bacterium
GAAGGCGACCGCTGTTAGGACTTCAAACAGTGTTGGAGGATCCTGCGTGTCGGCAAGAAGTGGCAGGATCCGATCAATCTGCTGCGCGAACTCTTCTTCGCTTATCCACTCGGCATCCACGCTGATCCGGTCGCGAAAGTCGATCAGATCCGGTGAAGTGAAGCGTCCCACGCGGTAACCGGCATGGGTAAGGACGCTTGATAGCATGGCGACGACTGATCCTTTGCCATTGGTGCCGGCGACGTGAATCGCGGGGAACGCCCGTTCCGGATGGCCGAGATGAGTAAGGAGGCGAAGGACGCGATCGAGGCCTGGCTTGACCTCCAGGGAAGGGAGCCCCTCTAAGGCGCGACGGGCCTCGATGTAGTCCAAGCTATCCCTCCAGAGAGGCCAGGTTTGCCTGCAGGCGCTCGGCCTTTGCCAAGAATTCCTGCTCCTTTCCCCGTTCCTTCTCTACCACTTCAGCGGGAGCGTGGCTGAGGAACGACTCATTTGCGAGATTCTTGCGCGTGCGTTCAAGGTCTGATTTAACCTGTGAGAGGTCCTTTGCGATCCGCTTCCTTTCCGCATCGATGTCGATCAGGTTGGCTAGCGGGACGAACAGGTCAGCTCCACTGATCACCTGCCGCGCCGATCCTTCTGGCGCGTTGATATCTGTTGCCACAAGCCATTCATCCGCTCCACACAGCGTGCAGAGCGCTCCTTGAAGCTCACCAATGAGAGCCGTCAACTTCGGGTCGTCCGTGCGCACCAGGACGCTTATAACGGCGTTCTGCGGGACGGAGAGCTCTGCGCGGATCGCTCGTACTGCTCGCACTGCCTCCTGGAAGATTGCCATCTGCGCCTCGGCCTCCGGGGCGCGTTCTCCCGCTTTGGGGAATGCAGCGAGGCCGACTGACGTGGGTTCCTCGCCGAGCGTCTGCCACAGGCGTTCGCTGATGAATGGGACGAACGGATGGAGGAGCTTCACAATCTCGCGCAGGGTGTGGTAGAGGACGCTGCGCACTTGTTGATCGTCGCCCGCGAGCCGCTCTTTGGCCATCTCCAGGTACCAGTCGCAGAAGTCGTGCCAGACAAACGCGTACAGCGCTTCCACGGCAAGGTTGAAGTTATAGTCCTCCAGGTTCTCGCGGATCGCTGTGACCGCCGCTGAGAGGCGGGAGAGGATGAACCGGTCCTCAAGCGCAGTGAGATTCCTCGAAAGCTCGGGTCGCTCCTCATTCAGGTTCATGAGGACGAACCGCGACATGTTCCACACCTTGTTCAGGAAATTGCGCGCCTCATCGAGAAGGGACTGTGGAAGACGCATTGATCTTCCCTTAGATGTCGATTGGGCGAGGGAGAAGCGAAGCGCGTCCATCCCATAAGTCTCCTTGACGTCCATCGGGTCGATGCTGTTGCCTTTCGACTTGCTCATCTTCTGCCCGTTCGCATCAACGATGAGCGGTGTGATGTACACCTCGGGAAAAGGGACCTTGCCGGTGAAGTGAAGCCCCATCATCAGCATGCGTGACACCCAGAAGAAGAGGATGTCAAACCCGGTCATGAGGAGGGAGCTCGGGTAAAAGTAGTCGAGATCGGCGGTCTTCTCCGGCCATCCCATCACCGAGAAGGGCCACAGGGAGGAGGAGAACCACGTATCGAGCACATCCTCCTCTTGGCGCAGTTCCACGGCGTGTCCGTAGTGTTTCGTTGCCTTCTCCTGTGCTTCCTGCTCGTTGTGTGCGGCAAAGGGTGTCTCATCCGGGCCGTACCAGACGGGGATGCGGTGTCCCCACCATAGCTGACGCGAGATGCACCAATCGTGGATGTTCTCCATCCAATCGAAGTAGAGCTTCTTCCAGCGATCGGGCACGAAGCGCACCCGTCCATCGCGCACCGCGGCGATCGCCTCTTCGGCCAAGGGCTGCATACGCACGAACCACTGGGTGGAGACTATCGGTTCTACCGCGGTCTGGCAGCGCTGACAGTGGCCGACGGCGTGCACGTAGGGGACGACATTCTCCAGTGCTCCGTCTTCTTTTAGTGCAGTGATCACTGCCTTCTGCGCCTCTTCGCGCGTCATCCCCGCGAAGCGACCACCGTTCTCGGTGATCTTCCCTTCCTTTGTGAAGATGTTGATCGCGGCGAGCTTGTTGCGCTTGCCAATCGCAAAGTCTATCGGGTCATGTGCCGGTGTGATCTTGAGGATGCCCGTGCCAAATTCCGGATCCACCTCTTCTGCCGCCACGATCGGAAGCTCGCGTCCAAGGAGCGGGAGGATCGCCGTCTTCCCGATCAGGTGGTTGTGGCGTTTATCGCTGGGGTTCACGGCCACGCCGCTGTCCCCGAGCATCGTCTCCGGCCGGGTAGTGGCGATTGTGACTTGCCCGCCCTCTTTGATCTGATAGTTCACGTAGTACAGGTTTCCCGCCACGTCCTTGTGCTCTACCTCGATGTCGGATAGGGCGGTCTCGCAGCGGGGGCACCAGTTGATCATGTAATTTCCGCGGTAGATCAACCCTTCGTCGTATAGCTTGACAAACGCCTCATGCACCGCTCGCGATAGCCCCTCATCGAGCGTGAACCGCTGCCGTGACCAGTCGCACGAGCAACCGAGCGACTTCAACTGCTCGATGATCTCCGAGCCGTACTTCTCCTTCCACTCCCAGACTCGGGCAACAAAAGCTTCGCGCCCGATCTCGTGGCGCGAGATGCCTTCCTTAGCGAGCACCTTTTCCACCACGTTCTGGGTGGCTATTCCGGCGTGATCGGTTCCGGGAAACCAGCATGTGGTGTATCCGTCCATCCGCTTGTAGCGGATGATGATGTCCTGCAACGTGTTATTGAGCGCGTGCCCCATATGGAGGCGCCCGGTCACGTTGGGGGGCGGAATAACTATGGAGAACGGCCCCTTGCTCGGTGTTTCTATGTTAGCGCGAAAGAAGTCGGTCTTGTCCCAGAAGTGATATATCTCCTCTTCTACTTGCGAGGGTTGGTAACGCTTGGAAAGCTCCATGATTCTCCTTGTCTAGATGCTGGCACGCATTGTGCTTGCTAGCACCATTTCTCGCTTGAGAGCGAGTAGTCGTGCAGCTCCTCCGGAGAGAAGAACAGGGCGAGCTCTCGCTCTGCAGATGCAGCGGAATCAGAGCCGTGCACAATGTTCTTGGTCAGGTTGAGCCCGAAATCTCCCCGGATCGTTCCCGGCATCGCCATCTGTGGGTTGGTAACTCCCATCAAGACGCGCACGACCTCGACCGCATTCTCCCCCTCGATCGCCATTGCGACGATCGGCGAAGACGTGATGAACGAGAGCAGCTCGGAGAAGAATTCCTTCTCGACGTGCTCCTTATAGTGCGTGCGGGCAAGGGCTTCGTCGACCTGCATCATCTTCAGACCGGCGACCTTGAACCCCTTATCTTCGAAACGGGAGATGATCCGTCCCAGTAATCCTCTCTGTACGGCATCGGGTTTACATAAAACCAGTGTACGTTGCACACTCATCGGTGAAACCTCCTACGGACTTCTGATATACCGCCGCCCTTCAACCTGCTCAATCAAACCCTGCAGCTGCAGCATGAGGAGGATCTGAGCGGCTTGAGTGGGTGATATGCCCACCCGAGAAATGATATCGTCAATATGGAGCGGTTCAAGGCCGATGAGATCATAGACACGCCGCTCCTCCGGCGACAAGGTAGTCTCACGCTGTTGTTGGGTCTTCGCTGAGGGCTTAGTGAGTGCGGCCAGGTCGGGAAATTCGGACACAACGTCGTCCACGCATGTGACGAGCTTAGCCCCGTCATTGATGAGTGCGTTCGTCCCCACGCTTGCCGTGCTGGTGGCATTCCCCGGAATGGCGAATACCTCGCGCCCCTGCTCCATGGCGAGACGGGCGGTGATTAACGCCCCGCTCCGCTGTGGCGCCTCGACGACGATCACCCCGCGTGATAGCCCTGAGATGATTCGATTCCTCTGCGGGAAGGTCCACTTCGACGGCGGTGTGGTGAGGGGATACTCGCTCATCAAACTTCCTCCCTGCTCGCAGATCTGTGTGGCAAGGCGCGTGTTGCTCGCCGGGTAGATGTGCGCCAGCCCGGAGCCGAGAACGGCGATCGTACGCCCGTTCTCCAGCGTGCCTTTGTGCGCGGCGGTGTCGATCCCGATCGCCAAACCACTGACGATGGTAAGGCCCAACGCGGCCAATCCCTGCGCCAGTGAGCTTGCCATCATGCGCCCGTAGCGGCTCGATCTTCGTGTTCCCACGATTGCTAACGTCCGAGTGGTGTCGATCCGCGGCTCTCCCCGCATGTAGAGGACGGCAGATGGATTCTCGATCTGACGCAACAGAGGCGGATAGTCCTCGTCGAGGACCGTCAGGATAGTCACGTGAAGCTTCCGTGCGCGCTCAAGCTCGTTATCGAGAGCCTGTTCACTTCGCTGGGCGACTATCTTTGCGACGGTTTCAGCACTGAATCCGGGCAGAGAGGAGAGTGCTCCCTGTGGCGCGCGCCACATCTCCTCTGGCGAGGAGAAGTGATCGAGGAGGATTGTCGTCCTTCTTGGCGTTAACTCAGGTATCAGATTCAACCCGATAAGAAACTCACTTTTCGATCTGTCCATGAATACCCAGGATAGAGCAACATGGCGCATCTGACAAGGGCCGCTTTTATCGCCAGTCCTCATAGTGGTTGTAGGGCATGCCGAATTCCACTAACATCTATCGCCGGTGATGCGTATGCCCTTCTACTTATTCGTCTTTGCGTGTGTAGAGATCGTCGTTCTCGTCAAGCTTGCTCAGGTCATCGGTGGCGGAGCGGTCATCGGCGAGGTCTTGCTGAGCGGCGTACTCGGCATGATCATCCTGCAGCTTAAGGGAAGAGATATCGTCAAGAATGTGGTGATGAACGTCTTCGTTGGGCGACTTACCCTGCGCTCGCTCATGCGCCACGAGTTGTTCCCCTTGGTGGCGAGTATACTGCTTATTGTGCCCGGCATACTGAGCGACTTCTTTGCCCTGTACCTCCTTGCTCGCTACGCTCTTCTGCGTCCTCCATCTACCGACGGAACGTCTGACGACACGTCGGATACTGGCGGCACGATTGACGTGGAGTACAAGGTGCACGACGATGAACCGCCGACGTAGACGGCGAGCATGAACAGATAGGTGACAATTCCCCCAATCCAGATCCCAGACCACCTTGGCGCCGAAAGCAGGCTCCCCGGTATGCTGGACATTCCGCCAACACAGACGATAAGCCAGTGTAACAAGAGCTGAAGCCCCTTTCCCGCCCAGGGTGCGAGCGGAGTCCAGGATACGAGTAGCAGCATCCCCCCACCCCACAGCGCGATAGTGGCCAGCGGAATGGCGACAAGGCTCGCGATGAGTGCAAACGGGTAAAGGGCGTGAAAGTGGTAAGCAAGGAATGGCGCCGTCCCTGCTTGTGCTGCTGCTGATACGGCAATGAGGGTAAGTGGGTAGGAGACGATCCTTGTTGGAAGCGGCGAGCGCTGTGCAAGAGCTCTTAGCCTCCGCTGAACGTGAAAGCGTCGATCGAACAAGAAGAGGATCGCTCCTGTGGCGGCGAAGCTCAATTGGAATCCGACGTCCCACAGTGCACTCGGACGGAGGGCAAGAAGGACCAGGCCCGCCGCCGCGAG
>JAYEFP010000217.1:0-5588 GCA_034715975.1 Candidatus Bipolaricaulota bacterium
ACGAGCGCGAAGGACGACCACGCGAGGAGTTTGAGACCCTGGCTGTCGGTGGGCTGCGTCGCGCGGTCTACGACGGAGATACCGAGACGGGATCGCTGATGGCGGGACAGATCAGTGGGATGATTAACAAGACCGAGCCCGTGGAGGCAATCATCACAGAGATGGTCTCCATCGCAAGAAAGCTGCTCCCGGAGGGGAGGCTGTGAGGCGTGGTCGTTGCCAACGAAAAGACGCTGCACGATCTGGAGTTTGATCGTCTGAAGAAGCTAGTGAAGGAATATGCCTCTTCATCGCTCGGTGAAGAGGCAGTTGCTTTGCTCGACCCGCTAACCGACCGCGCGGCAATCGAACAGGGAATGGCCGAGGTCAACGAGGCGATCTCATATCTCAACCGCTACGGTCGTTTCTCCCTTGGGGAAATGGAGGACATAGCACCTCTCCTCTCGCGTGCCGAGGAACAATCATTCCTCGACGGCGAATCTCTCCTCCTTGTCCTGCGAACAATCGATGCGACTCAACAAATCCGCACTCGACTGACCGCCGCGGAAGAGGTCGATGTCATCAAGCGGTACGCCGCGCGACTGTTTGATGGATCATCCCTTGCTAAACACATCCGTCGGGCGATCGACGAGGGTGGTGAGGTTCGTGATGATGCCTCGCCAACATTGCGTGACCTAACACGTAAGCAGCGGATGCTGGAAACGCGGATCGAGAAGAAGCTGCGCGTCACGATTGATCGCAATCCTGAACTCATCAGCGAGCCTGTGCTCACGCGCCGTAACGGACGGTTGGTGATCCCGATCAAGAGCGGGGCGATCGGCCAGTTGGAGGCGATCGTGCACGACCGCTCCGCTACTGGGCAGACCCTATACGCCGAGCCGAGCGCGCTCGTTCCCGATAACAACGCCCTTGCGCAGCTATCGGGTGAGATTCGCGATGAACGCGTGCGCATCCTGCGCGTATTGACACAAGCATTCGTGGAGAAGCGTGCTCCGCTTCTGCGCGACCGTTCGATCCTCGCTCATCTTGATTCGCTCTTTGCGCGTGCATCTTACGCTATCTCCAATCGCTGCGGGTTTCCTCGCCTGTCGACGCGCATCTCACTCAAGAACGCCCGCCACCCGCTATTGAACGTGGACAGGGTAGTCCCGATTTCGCTCTCCATCGGTGGGAGCATGCGGATGACGGTGATCACCGGGCCAAACACGGGTGGAAAGACGGTGACATTGAAGACGCTAGGTCTGCTGACACTAATGACCCAGGCGATCATCCCCATTCCGGCATCTCTCGATTCGGAGATTCGCGTTGTCTCCAAGATTCGTAGCGATATCGGAGACGAGCAGTCGATATCGCAGAATCTGTCCACCTTCTCCGCACACATGAAGAACATCGTCTCCATACTGCGCCAGGCCGACGACGATTCACTCATCCTCCTGGACGAGCTTGGAGCGGGGACCGATCCGCAGGAAGGGGCGGCCCTGGGGTTATCGATCATTGAGTTGCTCCTGGAGAGCGAGGCGCTTGTCGCCATCTCGACGCATCTTACCCCGCTCAAGTTCTTCGCCATTCGACATCCGGAGGTGAAGACAGCATCGATGGAGTTCGACGTGCGTACCCTTTCACCGACCTTCCGCGTGGTCGAGGGTGTTCCCGGAAGGAGTAACGCGTTTGTCATCGCGCAGCGGCTTGGTCTTTCGGCGGGTCTGGTAAAGCGCGCGCGTTCGTTCCTGTCCAAGGGAGAAATACGCGCCGAGGACATCATTGAGGAGCTGCAACGCGAGCGGCAGATCATGGTTCGCCATCGGCATAAGGCGGAGCAAGAACTGGCAGCGGCGGACAGGCTGAAGCAGACATACCAGGAGAAGGTAGAGGCATTCGAGGAAGAGAAGGAGAGTACACTCTCATCGCGGACAAGAGAGCTGGACGCCTTTCTGAGGGACAGTCAAGCACAGGTTGAGAAGCTGCTTGCGCAGATGAATGCTGCGCGAGACGATGAGGCTGCGCGGGAGGCATACCGCAAACTGGTCAGGATTCGCCAAGAGCTGCAAGAGAAGGACACACGTGTCGGTGACACGCGCGTCAGCATCGGAGAGGACTCTGCTTATCCATCGCCCGAGTCGCTGCATGTCGGCCAGACGGTGCATGTGCGCAGTGTGGATGCTGACGGACAGGTGATGCATATCCTGCCGCATGGAAAGGTGAGTGTTGATATCTCCGGAGTGCGGCTCTCCACGGACATCAATGACCTTGAGCTGTCTAAGCGGAGGAAGAGGGCACACGCGAAAGCGAAATCCTCTCATGCACTCAAGGCTCATTTCGGCAATGTTCCCCTGCAGCTCAACGTGCGCGGGATGACGGTCGCCGCGGCAATGCGCGACGTAGAGATCTATCTTGATCGCCTCCTCCTTTCAGACATCAAGCGCGCTAGTATCCTCCATGGCAAGGGAACGGGCGCACTGCGCGATGCGATCCGCAATTATCTGTCTTCCAGTTCGTTCATCACTTCATGCGGACCCGGAACGCCGCGGGAGGGGGGCGAGGGGATAACCGTGTTCACCATTAGTGGGGATTGATGGCTCTTTGTCGTCTCAAGTGGAGACAGAGCATCAAGGCTCTCACAGAGCTGACTACTTCACCACGAAGGACACGAAGAGCACTTGGGGGGTGCAGTAGCTGGTCCTGTTTACTACACCCCCCGAGGAGTCAAGAAACAAAGCGCTCAATTGCATTATTGAGTCGAGTGTGGTTGTAGTAGCTGGTCCTGTTTACTACACACCCCTCAAGATGATTAGTTCACCTTCTGACAGTACGTCCACGCGACAGCCGCAGTCCTCCTCTGAGCCTACTTCTCTGTCCTCAACTGGTTGATGATGCTGTAGCTTGAACCAGATTCCACTCTTCGTGTCCTTCGTGGTGAAACAGTTGGCTGTGTGTAAGTCCCTGGTGGGCTAGGATTGAAACTGCAGATGATCTTTGCTAATATCGGTTTCACATCAGCCTAGTAAAGAGGGTGCCGAGGGTGGAGATAACTAAGGTAGAGATCCGGCCGATGCACAACGAAGGCAACTTGAAAGCCTTCTGTTCGGTCATTTTCGATGAAGTTTTTATAGTCCATAGTGTCAAGGTGATTCAGGGCAAGGAAGATCTGTTCGTTGCCATGCCCAGCCGGGAAGTGAAAAACGGCGAGTTCCGTGACACTGCTCATCCCATTGACAATGCGTTCCGGTTGAAGCTGGAGGAGACAGTCCTCGCAAAATACAGGGAAATCGTTGGAGAAGAAGAGAAAGCAGTTGTCTCAATTGACATTCCTACGGAAGATCTAGTCTTTTAGGGCGTAGCCAAGCGGTAAGGCACCGGCCTTTGGCGCCGTGATCGGAGGTTCGAATCCCCCCGCCCTAACTTGCTTTCACACCAGCGCGATCGTGACAAGCCTTTTCTCACGCCGCTCGCAATTGCTCGCTCAAGGCCTGCCTGCATGGGAACACTCACAAGCAGGGCTGAGGTCGCCAAGAAAAGCGTTCTACCAGTCTCTCCCTTTATGCCGATTCTCTACTCTTCACTGGCTCATAAATCACAGCCGCGTTAAGGCGCAATGGGGCGCTTGAAAGGGACCCCATTGCGTGATGTTCAACTGTCTTGGTCACTAATGCAGCGAACAAGGACCAAGAATGAAGGTCTGCCCCTAGAATGCTCTTCGTCGCATAGGTGGCGGGAGTGCTGGCTGCGGAATTTGTCACGCAAATAAGCAACGCGGACGTCCTCCTTGTGAGCGTCCCGCGTCCCGGTGCACTGTTCATTGTACCTGTACGCTCACGTGGTGATAGATGGTTCGTGACGAAAGAGCCAATAAGGGAAAGACGATGGTTGGCGAAATCGGGATGCACGTGTTTCGCAACGAATACGGAACTCACGTTGATAGCTCCCAAAGCTGCCTGAGTACGTCTTATCAATGCGTTGTAGACGAGTGCCTTCGATCTTGTAGCTTGACTGTTTCATAGAAGTTCGCAACTTAGAGAGATGCTAACTCGATTTGCTGTTGCCGTGTTGTTCGTTGGTTTGTTGAGCGTCGTTCCCTCGGTGGGGGGGATGGACGTCATTCAGGTGGAGAAGGGGCCTGCAACAATCGCCGAATATGCCTCAGTCAAAACCTCCGGTTGGAAGACCTATACAAGCGAGAGATATGGGTTTGAGATGAAATACCCACAAGACTTCGCCGTGGAGAAAGAAATCCCGCTGGCCGTCATTGAGGGAGCCGTGATCAGACTCCCGCTGGTCAATCGCATGTATTGCGATGGGACCAACCTAGTGGAGGCATCTCTGTTCGTTGGAGTTACGCCAGAGCAGGCGCGTTCTTCCGAGTGGCCGCCTGATGCCTCCCAAGACTCCTCCGAGAGTGGAGTCCTGACAGAGACGCGGGACATCGCTGGGGTCAGTTTCTCCAGAATCTCATCTTGGGAAGGAGCAGTGGGCAACCAGTATGGCTTGATCACGTATTCCGCCTTGCATGGAGGAAGCTGCTACAGGCTTGCCTTATTCATTCACTCCATCAATATCCATGTTTTCTATCCGCAAACCGTTGCCGAATTTGACAGGGTCGCGGTGTTAAGGCTATTCGATCAGGTCATATCTACCTTCCAGTTTCTGAAGTGAGGTAATCATGGTTAGCATCCAAGAGAAAGGGGGCTCATGTCCAAGACGATAATGCTGGTGATCGTGCTGGTTGCAGTCATGACGGTGTCTTGTATTGCGGATCAGCTAGCCTGGAATTCACGAGGTACTTGCGAAGAAGCGGCCAAGAATATCAAACAGGATTCAATCCTCATCTCGTACTGTTCCTTGTGCAGCAACGAGCATGTCGAGGTTTGGCTGGTGAAGGGAGTCATCGTTGCTCCAACTGCCATGCACGGCCTGTTTGAAGTGAACGTTTGTGGGATACGCTTGTACAGGTCAAGTGAGGCATTCCAAGAGAATAAGTATTCGGAACCAGTCCAATACGAAGCCGTAACGGGAGAAGGATCTGCGCGGTGGTCTATCACGGGGATTGACCTAGCCTATGTTTATGTCCCTACGAGCAGCGGATCATTCCGGTGCCTCGGCAAGCTCATCAATCGCGAATGCAGTATCAATGTGGACACAATCAGCCTTCCGTATCAATTCCTTGAACAGGCAAAGACAGAAGTGCAGAGAGAAAGCAGGAAGATGACGCTAGCCTGGCAATAGAACGGTCCGGGTTTCTCACGCGGCTTTCCCGCACAGCGGCCCTCGTAGGGCTGTTGTACTCCAGTACTAACACGATCGCGAACTGCCTTCATGAGACGATGAAATCCCAAGAATGAAGGTCTGAACTTCCTCTCAAGACAATGAAATCGTAGGAATGAAAGTCTGAACCTATCACGCTTCCCAAATCTTAGATGCTGATAATGTAGACTCTGGCCCCCTTCTTGAGCATCGCCGATGATCCGCAACAGGTTGTAGACACGGTCCACGAAGTATGAGACCAGACGATCGTTTACTTCAATTGGAATTGCCACGCTGAGCAATGTTCCCTCATTGGCGAATACCACGAATTCCGCTGCTATCGTCGGCAC
>JAYEFP010000218.1:0-19722 GCA_034715975.1 Candidatus Bipolaricaulota bacterium
GACGTCCCGGATAGGCCAGAGAAAGTCGGATAGCAAGACAAACTCTGCTCTCAAGAACGATGCGGCCGGATCCATGTGGTCCGGCCGCTTTCTTGCAACTACGAACCAAATCTGATGAAAGAAACGGTTCCTCACACTCCAAACCAAGGTAAGGGTTAGCAAGAAGAGCCTCCTTCCGACCCGCGTCAACAGCAATCTTTCCTGCATGCCTGTTGTCAGAACAATCTCGTTTTCTGTCGTTTTTTCCTATCTTTCGTTGTTCTCTGCGTCTCTGCCCTATCTGTGCTTCACACTCAGACAGGCCTCTGCGAGAGGCACAAGCTTTTTCTCTTGCCCGCCCGCTACGCTTACTCAAGCCGCCCCGCTCGCCAAGGGGTATAGCTCAACATTAACTCTTAAGCGTTCTCCGCACTTACCTGCCCTTCGGATGTAGGCAGGTCTTGGCGCGAGTATATTGCTTGCCTTTCGCCTAACAAGCTATGATGTCTTACAGTTAACCAATTCAATGCAAGCTGGACGTTTATCTTGCAGTCGCCTGTAAGAGTTGCTCAATGATCGCCCTTGCCTCAACCAGATCGGCAGCCTTGTGATGGGGCACACCCGCAGGGAGCAACTTGCGTATCCAAGGCCTATTTCCAATAAGGATAAACTCAGCTACTCCTGCTCGATCGGAAGCGATGAGGTCAAGGTGTGCATCCCCAATTGCAATCGCCTCATCAGGCCTAACATCAAACCTCTCCAGAGCAGAGAGAAAGGCTTGGGGATCAGGTTTCATGGCACCATCATCGCGACTCAACACAACATCGAAGGAAAGAGGATAACGCTCAATAACGCGTTCAACGCTACGACGAGAATTGTTGGTTACTAGCGCACACTTGACGTGCGCTTCATGCAAGTACTGCAACAGCTCCTCCGTCCCGGGAACAAGCGCTCCGTTCTCGGCACCCAATGCCTCGGAGCGCTCCAGTATCTGTATACCGCGGGCTCGCTCTTGTGATGGCATATCCATGAGCTGCTCGTAGATTGGCCGTCCATCGACAGGAAGATCAATCTCGCGGCGCACGGCGAGCCAATCGATCGGGGCATCCCAAATCGTTCCATCCATATCAAAGAGTATTGCTCGGATTGCCATAGGAACGTAATACTAACCGAAAATACCGTACCGTGGAATTGAAACCATGCTATACCTGAGAAAAGAGGAATCGCACTGCGACAGGACGTCCTTCCGGTTGCGAATGAGGATCGGAAAGATGACAATCCGCTACTAATGACTTCTCAAGAAAATAGGAACGGCGACGTACGCGTGCTCTTCGTCAGGCACGGGGAAACGGCAGCAAACGTTGAGCATCGCTACATGGGACAGACTGATAGTCCACTGACTCCAACAGGGATCGTACAGGCAGAGGTGGTGGCGAAGCGATTGGGAAAGGCCCACGTCGGTATTATCTACAGCAGCGATCTGGGGCGTGCGGCAAGGACTTCAGAGATCATCTCTCAAGCATGTGGTGTTCCGGTCGCCCACGATCGGAGACTGCGCGAGCGCCATGCGGGATTACTGCAAGGAGAGCTAGCGACTGATGCTCGGGTGAAGCACGCAAAGATCTTCGCTGAGCTTGAACACGTGGGGCCGGAGTACGTCTTCCCTAGCGGAGGGGAAAGCGGTCTTCAGATCGAAGAGCGAATAGCAGGCTTCCTTGATGATATGCGCGAAAATCACGTTGGAGAGACGGTCGTTGCCGTCACCCACGGAGGAGTTCTCTGCGTTCTCCTGTGGCACATCCTCAGGTTCCCCTATAACGCCATTTCACGCCTGCGGTGCGACAACACAAGCATCAGCGCCTTCAGTTTCTCGGACGATCGCTGGGTACTTGACTTCTGGAACGACACCGCACATCTATGAAGAAAGGGCCTTGTGCCCCTTTATTCTGTTCCAGCCTCGGCAAACTGCAGCGCGTGTAGGGCGGCATACAACCCGCGAAGCGAGATAAGCTCCTCGTGTGTCCCCTCTTCTATGATCTTCCCGTTATGCAGGACGATAATATTGTCGGACTTGCGGATGGTGGAAAGGCGATGGGCGATGACGATCGATGTACGTCCCTCCATGATCTTCTCAAGAGATTGTTGGATGATGCTTTCGGTCTGTGAATCGATGCTCGCCGTCGCTTCATCGAGTACAAGGATCTGCGGTTTGAACGCCACCGCACGGGCAAATGAGAGGAGTTGCCGCTCCCCAACCGAGAGCGTCACCCCGCGCTCTTTCACTTCAGTTGCATACCCATCCGGCAGTTTCTCAACAAAGGCAGCATTGGCAAAGCGAGCTGCCTCCATGGCCTCTTCTTCCGGGATCTCGGAGCGCAGGCGGATGTTCTCCATGATGTCGCCGGAGAAGAGGAACACTTCCTGCAACACGACCGCCATGCGGGAACGAAGGAATGCGAGATCGAGCTGCTCGATGGGGACGCCATCAAGCAGGATCTCTCCTTTTTGGATTTGATACATGCGCAGCAACAGCCGGATGATCGTCGTCTTTCCCGAGCCTGTTGGGCCGACGATTGCCACTCTCGATCCTGGCTCGGCAACGAGCGATACGTCCTTCAAGACCCAGTCCTCATCCTTGTAGGCGAACCACACGTGGCGAAACTCGATTCGCCCCCGCAAGTTCTCTATTCTTTCTCCCCCACCGCGATCCTCCTCTGGCTCATCGAGGAGGATAAAGATTCTCTCTGAGGCTGCCATCGCTCCCTGGAGGACGTTGTATCCCTGTGATAGCTCAAGGATGGGCTCGAAGAGCATGCGCACGTACTGAATGAACGCTGTGAGAGCACCGAGGGATAGGCTCCCACTTAGGACATGTTGTCCGCCGTACCAGATGACAAGAGCAATCGCAAACGAACTGAGGAAACTCATCAACGGGCGGAAGACGGCGAAAGTGAGGAGCTGGCGCATGCTGGCGCCATACTTTTCGACATTGATCTTCTGAAAGCGTTCGTTTGCCTTAATCTCTTGCACGAAGATCTGGATGATCCGCATCCCCGAGATCGACTCCTGCAGATTCGCATTGAGGCGAGCGATCTGCCGCCGTACCTCGCGATACGCGGAACGCACCCGTCGACGAAACTCGAACGCCGCGAGAGCAATGAACGGGAAGAGGGCAAGAATAACGAGCGCCACTCGCCACTCCAGGTGAAACATGATCCCCATCAAGGCAACGATCAGGAACGCGTCCCGAAACAGGTTGACGAGCATAGATGTAAACATCTCGTTGATCGCGGCGACATCGTTCGTTACACGCGTGACGAGCCGCCCCACCGGTGTGCGATCGAAATACGAAAGCGGGAGGCGAAGGATGTGGGCAAAGATCTGGCGCCGCATGTCGTACATAACTTTCTGCCCGGTCAATTGCAGCAGATATACCTGTGCCACCCCGAACAGGAACCGAATGAAAAGGGCAATCGCAAACAAGATCGCCAACCTGATGACACCGGCGATCGCTCCATGACGCAAGGTGATCGTGTCCGCGGCAGGAAGGGCACGCAACGCATCATCTGAGGCATAGAACCCTCTGGAAACGGGAGTGAACACCTGTGGATTGTGATCGACGACAACCTCTTGTGGGCTCCCCTGTGCCACAAACAGGTAACGCTTGGCGGAGAGCGCGCCGGAGGACTCCCATTCCGTGCGCAGGTCGGGTGAGACCTTACCTGTCTGTACTAAATAGCGACCATCACCTAATGCAATCGGTTCGCCGGCGGATGGCGATTGATCTAGCGTTACAACCCCCCACGGGAGAGTTAGGAAATCGTCTATCGCGATCTTCGTGATGTATGGAAGTACGGTCTGAATACCAGTGAGGACGAGGATCAACAGGACACAGACCGAGAATATTCGCCAATACGGTGTAAGGAAATGAAGTAGCCGGCGCATCAACCGCAGGTCGAATGCCCTACCCATCACATCGTCGTCATGCGGGCTATGCTGGCTCACCTTTCACCCCCCTTTTCCGCCTGTTGAAGATCCCATATTTTCCGATAGATTCCGCCTTGGGTGAGTAGTTCAGCATGGGTTCCTCTCTCGACGATTCGGCCCTTATCTAAAACGACTATCCGATCGGCGTGCATCACCGCTGACAATCGATGTGCGATGACGATGCATGTCCGCCCATGGAAGAACTCACGCAGGTTGCGCAGAATGAATGCTTCACGTTCGGCATCTACCGCAGAAAGAGGATCGTCAAAGATGAGAACTCGAGGGACAAGGAGGAGGGCCCGCGCTATCGCCACACGCTGTTTCTGGCCTCCTGAAAGAGCCATACCTCGCTCTCCGACTCGCGTCTCATACCCATCTTTGAAGGCAATTATCTCATCGTGAATCCCAGCGAGCCGCGCCGCCTGCTCCACCTGTTCGGTGCTTGCACCAGGGCTGCCAAAAGCGATGTTCTCAGCAATGGAAGCCGAGAAAAGGAACGGGTCCTGAGGGACGAACCCTATCATCTCCCGCAGTGTGGCAAGACTCAGATCACGCACGTCCTCGCCTCCAATGCACACGTTCCCCGGTGGAGGGTCAAAGACACGCGGGATCATGCGGACAAGCGTGCTCTTCCCCGCCCCAGTCAACCCGACCAAACCCAAAGTCTTCCCCTCCTCGATGGCAAGATCAACACGAGAAAGAGCAGGAACACTGCCATCGCGCGATGGATAGGAGAAAGTAAGGTCCTTGATCTCTATCTTCGCCCCGTGAGGAGTATGTGGGTGCGGGGAATCAACGATTTCCGGCGCGGCCGCAAGGAGGCGGTTAATGCGCTCAAGCGATGCCCGTCCGCGCTGGATGATGTTCACCGCCCAACCAAGCGAGATCATCGGCCAGGTAAGCATCATCAAATACTGGCTGAACGCAACAAAGTCTCCAAGCGAGATCGATCCACGAATCACTCTGATTCCACCGGCCCACAGAACGATCGCCATCGTTGCCCCACCGAGCAGCTCGATCAGCGGCTCAAATAGCCCCCACATGCGGACAAGAGCCATGTTCTTGTCGATGAACACGCTATTGGTAGCCGCGAAATCGCGCTCGGTCTCCTCTTCCTGCACGAACGACTTCACCACGCGGATGCCGGCCACGTTCTCCCGCACCTTCTCCATCAGGCCGGAGAACGCCTCCTGCACCACTTCAAAGCGGCGGTGAATAACCTTGCCGAAGCCAAGCATGAACACGGTGAGAATAGGAAGAGGAATGATGGCGTACAGGGTCAAGCGCGGGTCAATGGAGAGCATGATCCCCACTGCCACCGGGATCATGAATATCGGATCGGCGATCGTGAGGACGCCAAATCCGCAGGCACGGCTGACGGCATCAATATCGTTAGTTGCGTGCGCCATTAGGTCGCCCGTCTTATGTTCGTTGTAGAACGATGCCGAAAGGTGCAGCAGATGTTGGTAGAGCTTGCTGCGTAGGTCGCGCTCGATCATGCGCGAGCTACCAATTAGGAAATAACGCCACAGAAAGCGAAACACCATAACAATAACCGCCAGACCGACGATGTACAGTCCGCTTGTAAGGACGCCACCCTCACCGCTTGCCAGACGGTCGATTGCTCCCCTGATTACAAGCGGCACGAGGAGTCCCGCTCCATCAACAACTAAGAGAGAGAGAAATCCAAGTAGCACACGCCTGCGATACCGCCAAAGCCAACCGCTTAATCGATCCATGAACAAAGATCGTACCCCGAAAAGGAAAAGACGCAACCGAATGCCACATTTTTCCAACAGGTAGCGGCTCGATCAAGGCGCGCCGTTCGCGGCCTTTGCTCTTCTTTAGCCACAAGGCATCCCCGCATGGATAAGGAGTCTTCGGCTCTTCGTCGTCTTGAGTGGGTAACGAGATTCTGACCGCAGATAATAAGACGTTGTTCTCTCGCCCGTTCGCTGTGCTCACTCAAGCCCTGTCTGTCAAAGCCCGAGAACATTCTGTTCGGCCTCCGGTCCTGCTTAGCAACCCGCATGGAGAAGAGGCCAGAATAGGCACCAGAACGTCGGAGACCAACTTCGATTAGATTCTTGGTCTCTGCCGTTCAATGCTCCTATCTTGCTGTGGGGTTCTTTAGCGCTTTCCTCCGCGATCTCTGCCCTGTCTGTTGTTCGCAGGCAGACAGACCTTTGCGAGAGGCGCTTCATTCAGTACCGTTTCTTCAGGTACCCACTCGAAACGACAAGGAACCGAGTATTCCTTACGTGAAGACCCGTTTGCTACTCCCGTGCACGCAGGCCATGTTTGTCGGTGAAGATAAGCGCGGTATAATCGGTCGATACCGTGTCCAAGTACTCAAGGAGGAGCACATGATTCATGCGCGCCGTTTCGCTTTTCTTTTCATCGTAACCATCGTTTTCGTCTCGGCCCTCGGTGTGGCCCAACCTCTCTCGGAACTGCGCGTCAGTCTGCCTCCAGTGATGGGCTGCCTACCGATCGCTTTCGCCAACGGGTGGAATCTATTCGCACAGAACGGCCTTGACGTAGAGGTCGTTGGCCTCAGCGATAACCAAGCACGTATCCTTGCCCTCATGGCCGGAGATATCGACGGGATGATCTGCGATGTCTCCACCGCAATACTGCTAATCACCAGCGGAACGGATATCGTAATCACGAGCACCGCCTACCAACCGGAACAGACGGCGAGCCTCGCCCTCCTGTCACAGAGCTACTTTAAGATCGATTCGATCGACGATCTCCTCAATCGGACAGAGATGGGAAACACGCTAAAGTCGATAGCGATCACAGAGATGAGTGACATCGAATACGAGGTCGACTCCCTGCTCATCAGCTTGGGACACTCGGTAACCCCGAACAAGGATTACTCTTACTGGCACGACATGCTACAGCTAGCGATGTTCCTCAACCTGGGTTCGGTCTACGCCGCTGTCCTGCCGGAGCCGTACATCACGTACCTGAGTAAATACCCTCAAATCAAGCCGGGAGCCATGCTTGTCCACCTCTCGGACTTCGCCGGGATTGACCTTCTTCCAAGCATTGTCGTATTCCGCCAGGACGTGGTCGATAAATCCCCGGATGCCGTTTCGACGTTTTACGACGTCTACCGAGAAACAATGAATAGGATCAATCATATGCCCAGAGAGGAATTAACAACGACGGGAATCGACATCGCGCTCTCTCTCTTCTTTCCCGGATTGGGCAAAGACGCTGTTCCCGAAGGAATACTCGATGATTTCGCAATCCCGCACTTCTCCTACCCGGAGATGCTTTCCAAGAATAAGTTTGAGGACGTCGTTGCGTGGCTAAACTGGAAGGGTTATACGTGGAAGCATCCTGCATACGAGGATGTAACTACGGATCAATTCATAAAATGATTGATGTAGATGCAGTAACTATCGATTACGGACACGGAGAGCAGACAGTGCGTGCCGTAGAAGATGTCTCCTTTCGCCTGGAGAAGGGAAGGAGCCTGGCCCTTATCGGTCCTTCCGGATGCGGCAAGACATCGCTTCTATTTGCCCTCGCCGGTCTTCTCCATCCCCGTACCGGTACGATAACAATAGGCGAGGAAGAGGTAGACACCCCTCGACGCGACGTTGCGCTTATCCTGCAAAACGCCGGCCTTCTTCCGTGGAAGACGGTGTGGCAGAACGCCAATCTCTCCCTGTTGTTGAACGGCGACTTTCCGCAGCAGAATGCGGCCGAAGTGCTCGCTCACCTGGGATTGGACAACGTGATGTCGCGCTTTCCCGCCGAACTCTCTGAGGGGATGAAGCGACGCGTGGGAATCGCCCGCGCGCTATCCACCTCGCCATCCGTCCTGTTGATGGACGAGCCGCTCGCATCGCTTGACACGTTGACACGAGAGAAGATTCAGGACTTGTTTCTCAACCTTTGGCACGAACATGGGTTCTCCATGATCCTCGTAACGCATAACATCGAAGAGGCCGCCTTCCTCGGTTCTCGGATCATCGTGCTCACCGACCGCCCGGCGCGGATAAACGCGACAATCGACAACCCGCAGATGGGATCTCTCGACTTCCGCGAGAACCCGACATTCCAGATGGTCATGTCTCAACTCCGGGAGGCACTCGAAGCATGAAACGTGTTTTTACCTACGTCATCAGCATCGCCGCCTTGCTCTTCGTCTGGGAGATGGCGAGTATCGCCGTAAACGTGATCAATCACGCACTGATCCTCCCCGGGCCATTCGATGCTCTATCACAGGTGGTGAAGAATGCAGCAGAATTACAGCGCAACTTTGTAGCAAGCGCATGGCGCCTCATCCTGGCGATACTTATCTCTCTGGCGACCGCGATGCCGCTCGGACTAATGATCGGTCGCGAGCCAACACTCGACCGCTTCTTCTCACCGATCATCTACATCACCTATCCCATTCCGCAGGTCGCTCTCATTCTCTTCTTGTTCGTCGTCTTCGGAACCGGGAGCGCAACCAAAGTAGCGATGGTCACCCTAGCACTCTTCTATCAGATCCTTGTCTCTGCGCGCGGTGCGGCGAAGAATATCGATGAGGAATATGTGACAAGCGTTCTCTCAGCAGGCGCAACCCGTTGGCAAGTCTACCGACACGTCGTCCTCCCGGCGACGCTACCGCAGATTCTCACAAGCCTGCGGGTGAGCATCGGCCTCGGAATCGCCTTCCTGTACATCGCCGAAACGCGCGCAGCACTGGGAACAGGATTGGGATCGTTCATCAACAAGCACATGCTCTTCAGCAGAGACAGAGCGTTCGCGGGGATAGTTGCCATGGCTGTCCTTGGCCTTCTCCTGTACATCGCAGTGGACCTCATCGAACGGATTCTCTGCCGCTGGAAGTACGTAAAGAGGCGATCTCTCAAATGACATCAACAACCGCTACAAGGACGGAGGAATATGAAGATTAGCAGAATCTACATCGTTGCTAACACAAGCAAAGAGGGTTCACTCCGCACCCTGGCTGTGCTCAAGGCATGGGCACAGTTGAAGCGAATCGAGACGATACTCATCGATTCCGACCGTCCAACATTTTCCGAGGCGGAGGGGGCGCTTGTTGTTGCCTTGGGCGGGGATGGCACGGTCCTCCGTGCCGCCTCGATCTTCGCCGACTCGGCGATCCCCATTCTGGGCGCAAACCTTGGAAGCCTCGGCTTCCTCACGCAGGTAAACGCCCCATCACTCACATCAGCGTTGGAGGGAGTGTTG
Organism: Candidatus Bipolaricaulota bacterium; assembly: GCA_034715975.1. Taxonomy (GTDB): domain Bacteria; phylum Bipolaricaulota; class Bipolaricaulia; order UBA7950; family UBA9294; genus M55B144. The sequence goes on from JAYEFP010000218.1 coordinate 9,187, forward strand.
CGCGACTCGTTCGTCATCGAGGAGAGGATGCGTCTCTCGTATTCCTCAAATCACGGTACAGGAACCGTGTTGAATGATGTCGTAATCACCAGAACGTCGGCCCTTCGCTTTTGCGAGCTGGAGCTTCTGTGGAGCGATGGCGCGGTGGCAAGCTATCCTGGCGACGGACTGATCCTTTCCACGGCAACAGGTTCAACCGCATACAGCCTCTCCGCTGGTGGCCCAGTGATCGTCCCGCCGGCAGCGTGCATCATGGCAAGCCCACTGGCCGTACACAAGCTGGGCATCCTCCCCGTAATCTTCCCGGCAGAGGAGGTCCTGCTCGTGCGCACGCACACGCAAGTCAGCCTCTATGCCGATGGCGACTTCGCCTTTGACCTGCCAGCAGATACTAAAATTACGATTAGGCGTGCCGACACGCCAACGAGACTGGTGCGGATGGCGGATGCCCCGTCATTCTTCCATGTGTTGCGAGAAAAGCTCAACTGGGGCGATGAAGCCAAACGAGAAGGGAAGTCGGGTGACTTTCCTCGACAACCGTAGCCAAGAGATCGATCAACGCGCGGGTCGTGGAAGACACTGTCCATCAGTAATTCGATCAAGAAGGGGCCATATTGAACAAGAAAACGCTGGACTTGTCCGGAATCTATCCTCCAATTCCCACCCCGTTTGATTCCGATGGGAAGATCGCCACGCTCGCCCTCAGCGAAAACCTGCACGGATGGAATCAGTATCCGCTACGCGGCTATGTAGTCCTTGGTTCCAACGGTGAGTTTGTCCTGCTGAGCGCACAGGAAAGAGTACGCGTACTTAAGACTGCTCGCGATGCTATCCCGCCGGATAAATTGATGATCGCCGGCACGGGTTGCCAATCGACCGAGCAGACCGTTGAGCTGACAAAGAGTGCCGCCGCGATTGGCGCTGACGCCGCACTAGTCGTTACCCCGTCATACTACCGCGGCTTGATGACGAAAGACGTGTTGCGTAAGCACTTCCACGCGGTAGCTGAGATTTCGTCCATTCCAATCATCATCTACAACATCCCGTCTTGCACAGGCATCGACCTCGATGCAGAAACGGTTGCAGCGCTAGCGGAGCACGAGAACATCATTGGCATCAAGGATTCCGGTGGCAACGTAATCAAGATGGCCGAGATCGGGCGCCTGACCAGGAGTAGTTTTCAGGTGTTGGCCGGTTCCGCGAGCTTTCTGCTGCCTGCACTTTCCATAGGAGCGGTCGGCGGAATCCTGGCTCTGGCAAACATCGCACCCGTGCAGTGCTTGGAAATCCGGCAACACTTCCTGGATCGAAAATGGGAAGAGGCACGCCAGATGCAAATGCGTATGATCTCAGTAAACACAGCTATAACCCGCAGATGGAGTGTGCCGGCAGTGAAGACAGCGCTAGACATGCTCGGAATGTATGGCGGTCCGGTCCGGCCACCATTGCTCCCACTCTCCAGTGAGAAAAAGCAGCAACTACATGATATTTTGCACCGGGCAGGGATCTTGTCTGAAGGTAAAGTCAAAGGATAGGAGGATATCATGAAAGATCGAGCATTGTTGATGATCCCAGGTCCGATCGAGTTTGAACCGGAGGTACTTCAGGCGCTTGGCGCTCCTACTGCCAGTCATGTTGCGCCGGAATTCATAGATGTATTCGGTCAGGCCCTGGAGAGAATGCGGAAGGTATGGCTCTGCCCTTCAGGACAGCCCTTCGTCGTGGCGGGGTCCGGGATGCTCGCCCTAGAAATGGCCGTAGCAAACTTGATCGAGCCGGGAGACAAGGCGCTAGTGCTAAGCACGGGCGTCTTCGGCGATCACTACGCCGAACTGTTGCGCCGTTACCACGCAGAGGTAAGCGTCCTGTGCGCATCACCTGGAAACACGATTTCGCCACAACAAGTCGAAGAGGAACTGAAGGCACATTCGTACAAGCTGATGACAATAACTCATGTGGATACGTCAACTGGCGTGCGCACGGACGCGAAGTCATTGGCCGCCATTGCACATAAGTACGAGACACTGACTGTCCTCGACGGGGTCTGTTCCGTGGCCGGTGAAGAGCTGAGGCAGGAGGAATGGGGAATCGACGTGGCGCTCACAGCCTCACAGAAGGCGATTGGTGTCCCTCCCGGGCTTGCGCTGATGGTCGCCAGTCCGCGCACGATCGACACTTGGCGCAAGAGAAAAACACCTGTGAGCAATTACTACGCGGACTTGGGCAATTGGCTACCAATTATGGAAGCCTACGAAGCACGGAAAGCGAGCTATTTCGCCACGCCTCCGGTGAACCTCATCTGCGCCCTTAACGTCAGCCTGCAGAGAATTCTGGAAGAAGGAATGGAAGAACGCTTCCAGCGTCACCAGAGGTTTGGCGCCGCATGCAAGAAAGCCATACAGGCATTGGGGCTGGATCAAGTTCCCACTGATCCAGCACATGCGGCGGCGACACTCACCGCTCCTTATTACCCGAGAGGGGTCACGGGATCAGAGTTTCTTCCCAAGGTTAAGGATGCAGGTGTGATCTTGGCCGGAGGACTACATCCCGATATCAAAGAGAGGTACTTCCGCATTGGACACATGGGAGCAGAGACAGCGGGTGATCTACTGGCCACTATCGGTGCCATCGAGGCAGGGCTGCAGGGATGCGGGTACCAGTTTGAATTGGGAGCTGGAGTAAGCGCGGCTCAGCGTGTTCTGCGCAGCTAGAGGGGCACTATGCTTCTTCATGTTTCGATGAAGCCGGATTGCAGCGGGTGACCGCATGACCACCCGCGGAATCGAATACCTCAACAAGCGCGGTATTCCCTACCAGATATTGACGTACCATCACGAGGCAAAAGGGGCAAAGTACGCCGCGCAGGCGCTCGATCTACCACTTGAAATCGTGATCAAGAGCCTCGTCTTCCAGGCCGACAATGGATCTTTCTTGTTCGCCCTGATGAGCGGGGACGGGAACGTGAGCGAGAAGAAGCTCGCGCGCGCCAGCAAGCACAAGCGCGTCGCTCCGGCAAGCCCACACGATGCACGGCGCATCACCAGCTATCTGGTTGGCGGAATCAGCCCCCTCGGAACGAAGAGAGAGCTTCCCGTCTTCCTGGATCGTACTGTCGCCTCGCACACGGAAGTGGTGATCAACGCCGGAGCACGCGGGACCCTGGTTCGCTTGGCAACAACAGACCTTATCGACGCTACACACGCGATCATCGCCGACATCCGCGTTGAGTGGGCCATGGAATGATTCCCCTCTCCCGCTTACCTTCCCTCGCCCAAGACAGGAAGACAGTATCAGCTATCAGCCTACAGCATTGCTTTCGTAGCGTTGTACCTTGCCTGCCTGTCGCGTCCACAAGGCAGACAGGTGCACAACGTTTCCGGCAAACGCCCAAAGGCAAGAGCGAGACTGTCAGCACGTACAAGCCAACGTTGGAGACTGCCTGTCTGGAATGCGGACAGGGCTTCGACGCTACATACAATTAGCACTCTTTGCTTCCCTTGGCGCCCTGTCTGTCAGAGCACGACAACAGACAGGCCTTTGCGCCTCTGCAAGAGAGTGCTTTGGCTTTCCAATCACTCAGAAGGTAATGTGGTAAGTGTCTTAAGCCGCCTGAATATGGAGAAACTCGAAAATGGTCCTACGTTGAGAGACCTTCCAGTTCGTCGATCATCCCCTGCAGGACGTCAAACCCGCCCTGCCAGAACGCGGGCGAGGCGATGTCGATCCCGGCCTCTGTCAGGATCCCTTGAGGGCTCTTTGATCCACCGTAGGAGAGGATCTTCAGAAACTTGGGAACGAACGCTTTCCCTTCTTCCTTGTAGCGCTTGTACAGCGCCAGTACAAGGAGCTGCCCGAAGCTGTAGGCGTAGCAGTAAAAAGGGGTGCTGTAGATGTGCGGGATGGAGACCCACTCGTGGCGGAATTCGTCGCTCACATCCACGGCGTCGCCAAACTGCTCGTTTAGATTTGCTAGATACCGCTCGGATAGTGCGTCAGTCGTCGCTCCTGCCTTGATCAGGGCGTGCGCCTCACGTTCAAAGAGGACGAAGTATGCCTGCCTAGCAACTGTGGCGTAGGTTCCATCGACAAACCGTGCCAGCATATCACGCCGCAGAGCAGGGTCTGATTCACTCTCAAGCTGGTGCTCCAGCAGGAGAACCTCGGAGAATACGGATGCCGTCTCCGCCAGGGGGAGAGAAGAATGAAAAGTGAGTGGGGAGTGATCAGCGGCCATGACAGCGTGCACCGCGTGCCCAAGCTCGTGAGCGAGAGTGGAGACGTCTTCGCCCTTGCCGTTGTAGCTTGTCAACACCCACGGGGTTATCCCGGGAAGGACGCCGTAGCAGAACGCGCCACCGTATTTCCCGGCGCGGACCTCAGAGTCGAGGTGGTCTTCATCGAGGATGCGCTTGGCGTGCGCGGCCAGTGTGGAGGAGAACGCATTCAAGCTTGAGAAGATGGTGCTTATAGCCTCATTGAACGGATAGGCCTTCTCCGATGAGCTCAGCGGTGCATAGATGTCGTAGCGCCGCAGCCGCTTCATCCCCAACCAACCCGCCTTCATGCGAAAGTAACGCTGAAACATGTCGACGTTGTCGCGACAGACGTCGAGAAGGACATCGACCGCAGCGTCGGGAACATCGTTCCTCAGGTTGCGCGAGGAGAGCGGGGAGGAGAAGCCGCGTAGGCCGACCTGCTCATCGGCCCAATCGCGTACGACGTGTTGATAGATCTGTCCGAGGACGGTGCTGTTCTCGCCGTAGACACGGTACAACTCCTTGTACGCACGCTCGCGAAGCTCCGGGCGAGGATCGCGGGCGTAGGTCATTAGCTTGGAGCGGGTAAGCGATTTTTCCTCACCATCAACCTCCATCTTGAACGTGAACTTACTGGTCAACATCTCGTACAGGGTGACAAGAGCATCAACACCGTTTAAGTCCTTGCTGTTGATCACCTTCTCCACGGGTTCGGAGAGGGTGTATGGTTTGTAGCGATGAAGCGAGAGCAGGTAGTAGGATAGATCGCCACTTGCAGAAAGGAGCTGTTCGGTAGCAGAGTCATCCAACCCCTTCCACCATAGCTCGAAGAAGAGGGCGCGATTATGCGCATCGGCGATGACGCTCTCAACGCGGCCGCGGAAAGAGAGCGCGTCCTGATTGTATGTGTCCTCGGCAAACCATAGCTGCCCGTACGCGCTCAGACGTCGCACAAGCGAACCGATGCGCTCCACGATCTTAAGCACCGTGACGAAATCGCCCGGGTTCATTTCAGGAGACAGCATCGACCGCTTTGTTTCCAGATTACTAACCGCCTGCTCCAGCTGATCGAGGTATTCACTGCCGATCTCTTCAGGTCGATCGGAAACTGAAATCAGATCAGCAAGCGACCAGCGGCTCTGTTCGTAGACACGTCCGTTCATCTCATTCCCCCTAATAGCGTTCCTGGTCACCAATTATACGGGATGAGCACCGTTGCCAGCAAGACTGATCTCCTTAGCCACCTCGCGCATCCCCATAATCACGTCCTCAAACAGATCCTTTAGTTCCATTCCGAGCATCTGCGCCCCGTTTGCGATAACCTCGCGATCCACGCCGGCAGCAAAACTTTTGTCCTTCCATTTCTTGCTTACCGATTTGACCTTCATATCGAGGACACTCCTCGACGGACGCACGAGCGCCACGGCCGTAACCAGCCCGGTCAGCTCATCGATCGCGTACAGCACCTTCTCCATCTCGTGCTGCGGCTCAACATCCGTTACGAGGCCCCAACCGTGTGACATGATCGCGCGGATGTAGTCCTCCGGCCAGCCGTGTTCCTCCAGAATCTCCTTTGTCTTCTGGCAATGCTGCTGTGGATAGCGCTCATAATCGAGATCGTGCACAAGACCGATGATCCCCCATTTCTCTTCATCCTCACCACGCTTGCGCGCCATGTAGCGCATTACCCCTTCGACGGACAGGGCATGCTTGATCAGGCTCTCAGTCTTGTTGAATTCCTTAAGGAGCGCTAGCGCCTCCTCGCGGGTTGGTGTATGTGTTTCCATAGTCCCTCCTTGTGATCCTCATAGCATGACTGTATTCCCGCAGCCGCCCGTTTTCCAGTGTCAACACCCGTTCATCAGGTGACTTACATGCCAAGAGCCTGTATAGTGTCAGCAATTGCGCTTGGGAGGCAAACAATGGAGTTCCATGTTGGCATCTTCTTACCCCTGTTTTTCGCCGCCATCGGAATGGGATTCTTTGCCAGCCTCCTCGGCGTTGGGGGAGGGATCTTCATGGTCCCGCTTCTCATGCTTGCAGCATATGTTCCAACCATCCAGCAAGCAGCGGGAACCAGCATCGCCGGCGTTGTGTTCACCAGCATATCGAGCACAATTGCCTATGCCTTAAGGCGTGCGATCGATTTTCGCATCGGGTTGATACTGATGCCCACGACAATCATCGGCGCGTGGTGCGGAGCACGGCTGACCAATGTGATAAACGCGCACTGGCTCTCCATCGGCTTCGGTGTCCTTCTTCTCTATCCTGTAGCGATGATGATTCAGGGAAAGCAGCCAAAGGAGATCGGACTGTCCCTGCACGGACACATAAAGGGGATCAAGCTGTATGTTGTAGGTGGATTGATCGGGTTGATCGCTGGAACGGCATCTGGGATGTTCGGAATCGGTGGGGGAACCGTGATGGTCCCAGCACTCGCTGTCTTCCTAGGCCTTGACATAGTCACCGCCGCGGCGACGAGCCTGTTCGTGATGGTCCCCTCGGCGACGATGGGTACATATCAGCACTGGGTACAAGGAAACGTTCACCCTGAACTGGCACTGCCGTTGATACTGGGCCTTATTATCGGAGCCCAGATCGGCCCACGCATCGGGCATCACATTCCAAAGCGCAGACTGCGTCAGTTATTCGGCGTTGTCCTCCTCTACGCAGCGATCAACATGATCGTGAAGGGCCTGCACTAACCTAGCGCAATCGCCCGTTTCGTCGCATAATTGCGCTCGCAATGAATATCACCATTCTTACCACCGGCGGCACAATCGAGAAGACGTACAACGAGCGTGATGGATCGCTCAGGAACTACCACACCATCCTCCCGGAGATACTTGCTGGGCTTCGCCTTCCGGATCTCGATGTGAGCTACGAGCAGGTCGTCTTCAAGGACTCGTTGGAGATGACCGAAGATGACCGTCAGCGAATCCTTGCCGCGGCACGGCGAGCCCTTCCCGCCTCAGATGCCATCGTTATTCTGCACGGAACAGACACGATGGCCGAGACGGGAGAACTCCTCAGTGGGGAACTGACTGACCTGCAAATCCCGGTGATCCTCACCGGCGCAATGGGCCCGTACAAGTTCCGTAACTCAGATGCCCTGCAAAACGTGACCGAATCACTCCTTGCGGCGAGGCTCGTGTCACCCGGCGTGTACGTCGTGATGCACAACCGCGTCTTACGCTTCCCAGGGGTTGTGAAGGACCGAGATAATCTCACGTTCACCGAACGCTAAAGGGTAGTTGTCTATTCGCTCAATTTGAGTATTCCCCGCGAAATGTCCCGAAATTTAGTTGTCGTGTGCCACAGCAAGATGAGCGCAAGCTTTGGAGAAGGCTTGTACGCTGTATCTCTTTGGAAAATCGAGGCATTGAAGCGCTCACTGCATGCTACTCACGTCTTTCCAGCAGCCACTCGGCAGCGGAATGAACGTGCACCGTGGCCGGTACGTCTTTCCTATTACCGGCGCTGAGAGTGATGACATGCAGCGTCGCCTGTCGATATCTGGATGCCGCCTCAACTAGCGATCGCACCTCGCGCTCCTGAACACGGCGATCCTCCAAGCTGGCACATACCTGGATTAGTTCTGTGCGTCCACTCGGATATCGTGCCAGGAAGTCAACCTCATACCCGGCACGGGCCGACTTCACGTAGGAGACGTCGGCTGCTTGTCGCTCCAACTCAAGGTATACGGCCGTCTCCAAGGCATGTCCGATGTTCGCCTTCTCCGAGCGGTCGAAAACGGGAATCAGGCCCATGTCGATGGGATAGACCTTGCGCGGATTGACCATCCGTTGTCGTTCCGAGTCGGTAGCGATGGACACTATGCGAACAAGGAAAGCGTCTTCAAGATACGAGAGATAGGCATGCAGTGTATCCTTACCGACAGAGATTCCTTGCGAGCGTAGGGACTGGTGGAACTTGTTCACGCTGAACGTCCCTGCGGCATTTCCCAAGAGCTGGCGGGTCATCCACCGCAGTGCGATGGGGTGCGTTACGCGATAGCGCTCTATGACATCACGAAGTAGAACAACGTCAACATATCCCTGTAGAAGATCTACCCGATCCCGCATCGAGATCCCCTGTGCCTCCGGGAACCCACCGCAAGTGAGATACTCAAGAAAGTCTTGTTCAAGCGCCGATCGCTTGGCTTTGGGGAGATTCTCTACGGCTGTTGTCGGTTCCTGCCCGTGATGGCGCAGAAACTCTCGAAAGCTGAATGGATGGACGATGATCTCCATGGCTCGTCCGCGCATGCTTGTTGCCACCTCGCGCGAAAGGAGTCGCGCTGAAGATCCCGAGAGAAACAGGTCAACGTTTTCTGTGTCGAGCAACCGGCGGGCAAACATCTCCCATCCCGGGACAACCTGAATTTCATCAAGGAAGAATACTGCCCGATGCTGATCGCGCAACTCGGGATGGAGGCGGTAATACTCCTCGACCACGAGTGACAGATCCGCAGATGTCATGTCAGCCAAGCGCTCGTCTTCAAAGGAGAAGAGAAGGAGACCGGCACGCGGAGTTCCTTGTTCCAATCGATCGGCAAGTACTTGCCACAAGAAAGTTGTCTTCCCCGTGCGGCGCATGCCGACCACAGCGAGTGCTTTTCCCGGTAATGCGGGAACGTGCAAATCACGGCGGGTGAAAGCTGGCACGGGCGTGGTAAGCAAATCGACAATCTTCTGATGGATGATCTCGCGTAATTGTCCGTCCATGGAGGACAGTATATGTTATTTTTATCCTTCTGGCAAGGACAAATAGAGGACAAGATTCGCACACCCAAGAGGTCCGTGGCCATCGGTTTGTGGCCTCAAGTTTCTATTGGCGTTTTTGGTGGAGCATGACTTGCTCCATACGACATATACTAAGGGACCGGACAATGGCTCAATCGCCCTGGAATTGCCAAGAGAGAATATCAAACGAATGCCGGTCATCGGTGGAGCACTGGTGGTTTTCTTTGATTGATCGCATCTTCCTCTCCTGCCGAACGTTGAAGCTTGGTGACGTGTGCTGACCAAGCCTCTGACTGTACGGGATTACTGCGCCGCATATACTCGTACCTCTTTTTCCAACCGATCCTTTTCCTCCTTTAGATTGTATTGCACCTGTAGATTCATCCAAAATCGCTCCGATAAACCCAAATACTACCACAGATGAATGATAATGATATCCTGCTTAATGTACACCTCTCACGGCTATTTGATTTCCACCACGTATGTGTCTGCTGAGGCTCCTCAGCTTGTGCAAGAGTCTTTTGGGTCGCTGGCTGTGTGCTATGCGGATGGTTGAATACCTCCTATTCTCAGAGGACACTAACAGACACTGAGATGACATCGCTGTCGGTCGTACAATACGCAAGAGGAGGTCGATTGGCATGAGCGAAGATCTAAAGAAGGAAGCACTAGTCCATCTTTCTGGGGACAGTTCCGTTATGCTTGCAACGGTCGATGCCGAGGGGCCACACGTCCGTCCGGTTACGCTGATCGAATTCGATAACGCCTACTGGATCGAGACTGGAACGACGAGCGCAAAGATTCGCCAGATACGAGACAATCCCAAGGTGGAACTCTGCCTCGTATTCACTGACGATACGCACAACGGGTATATTCGTCTGTCCGGGAGTGCGAAGATCGTAACCGATGGCACAATTAGAGAGAGAGTGTCCTCTCACACTGAGTTCTTCGCCGACTATTGGAATGGCCCGGACGATCCCAACTTCACTCTGTTGCGCATCATGCCTACAGAAGTGGAATACATGCGCCCCAAGAAGATGGAGTCGCACAAGTTTGCTTTCTAGCGCCACACGGACAAAATGAGCTTAACCAGGTATACTTGTCTCCTGGAGGTGGCACAATGCCCAGTTTCCCTAGATTTCTGTTTCGGGTGAAGGATAGACACATCGAGGAAGAGGCTAAGAAGATGGTCGCCAGTTTCGGGATCAAGGACATAGAGATCCGGCGCGATGACACGATCAAGGACGCGTGGTTCGAGGACAATGAGGCACTGAAGACGACCTACGGACTGGAGGATATCCGAGAGTATATGGAGAACCTGGTCTCGTAATTGAATGATTGAATCATTCAGCGATTGAGTGAGCGGGAGCTTTAGCGATTTTTAGTTACAAATCATTCAATCACCAAGTCTCTCAATGATTCAATCGCTGCTACTCGAGGCTCTCTCTGAGGCGACTCGACAGGTAGTCGATCGCCCAAACCGTCAAGATGATCAGTAGCATCAAGGTGCCGGCAGCGTGCCACTTCCAGTGCCG
>JAYEFP010000219.1:0-5546 GCA_034715975.1 Candidatus Bipolaricaulota bacterium
CGTCTTCCCCGCTCCATTTGGACCGATCAACCCCGCGCGCTCCTCTTCGTGAAAAGTGAGCGACAACCGATCGAACAGATCGTGCGAGGCATACGTCTTACTCAGATCACGCACCGCGAGTATCGCTTTCATTGGCTCTCCTTTCTCGAAGCTCTTGCTTTTGATTCATCGGCGTATCTTCCATCCCTTATCGTACGCAATTTACAATGAGCTTGCCTGCGCTCTTGTCACGATGTCTATCCTGCACTACGATACGATCATGAGAGCATCTATTCGCGTGGGCACATCGGGCTACAGCTTCAAGGACTGGCTAGGCACAGTCTATCCGGCCAAGATGAAGGTGGGAGACTTTCTCTCACACTACGCCAAGATGTTCTCCACCGTGGAGATCAACTCTACCTACTACCGCGTCCCTTCGCCATCGATGTTTGCCAACATGCTGAAGAAGGTACCTGCGGACTTCACATTCGTTGTCAAGGTACCAAGAGAGCTGACGCACGATCGGAAGAAGATGCCGTCCGTTGTATCACCGTTCATCAACGGAATTACGCCGCTTGTTGAAGCCGGTCAGTTAGGAGGGCTGCTTGTCCAGTTTCCGTACTCCTTCAAGACAACATCAGAAGGGATCGATCATCTCAAGCGCCTAGCCAACGCGTTTATTGATCGTGGCATTCCAATAAACGTCGAGTTTCGCCACACGAGTTGGTACAACGACGAGACGTACGCTACGCTGAAGGAACTAGGGTTAGGATTTGTCAATGTGGATCTTCCGCCTCTTCCCGGTCTTCCCGGCGCGAGCAACGCTGTCACGTCGGATATCGCTTACTACCGCTTGCATGGGAGGAACGCGAAGATGTGGTGGCACCACCCAACCCCGAGCTATCGTTATGATTATCTGTACAACGACGATCAGTTAGAAAAATGGGCACATAGGATAGAGAATACGGCGACAAAGGCAAAAACGAGCTACATCTTCAATAACAACTGTCACCTCGGGCAGAGCGTGGTGAATGCTCTCCACCTGCATCAGCGGCTCGGTCTTCCCAAGCCGACACTACCTCCCGGCCTTGCCCCAGAGATGTTTGAGCCATCCACCGACGAACTGATCGCTCGGATCAGAGAGCGCATTCTTGAGAAGCGCGGAGAAGAGAGCGGGCGCTGAAATTGACGCGCAAAATAGGGTCTACCATTGCATTTTAGGATTTAGCGACTTACTAGGATAACCAGCTAACTACGTGTTGGACAAGAAGGAATGCTCCTCTGAGCACAGGCGAGAATCCTAAAAATGAAGGTTTGACCCGAAAGGTCTTTTGAGAAAGCCTTGCGGTTGACAAGGGCCAGCCTATCCTGTAAGGTGGAGTCATCATGCTGAAGAACACAATTCTCAGGGGGTATGTTTGGCTGCGCTAACTCCGAACTGCTCGCCGTCTGCAATAACTGCCTATTAGTTCCTCCTTTTGAACCTTGGTGGCGTCGCTAACACGCATCTTGTCCGAATAGCGAAATCACGCCAACAATCTTCAAAGGAGAGTTTATAATGCAGAGAATCTTTAACCTAAATCAGCAGGAACTGCCAACTCGTTGGTACAACATACAGGCCGATCTCGATCGACCGCTCGATCCGCCACTCGATCCGCGCACACAGGAACCACTATCTCCGGAGGCATTGACAGCGCTCTTCGCCAAGACGTGCGTTGAGCAAGAGGTATCCACCGACAGGTTCATCGATATCCCGCCCGCGGTGCAGGAGACCTACCGCTTATGGAGGCCCACGCCTCTATACCGCGCTACGAACCTGGAGCGTACACTGGACACACCGGCTCATATTTACTACAAGTACGAGGGGGCAAGCCCAACAGGATCCCACAAGACGAACACTGCGGTCCCTCAAGCCTACTACAACAAGGTCGAAGGAACCATGCGCCTCACAACTGAGACCGGAGCGGGCCAATGGGGAAGTGCGTTATCGTTTGCCTGCCAGGCTCTGGGTATAGAGCTGACTGTATTCATGGTCAAGATTTCCTACCAGCAAAAGCCGTACCGCAAAGCGATGATCGAGCTCTACGGCGGTGAGATCCTCGCATCTCCATCCGAACGGACAAACGCGGGACGGGAGATACTCAAAGATAATCCGGATTCATCGGGATCGTTGGGTATGGCCATCTCTGAGGCGATCGAGGAGGCAATGAGCACCGGTGCCAAGTACTCGCTTGGAAGCGTACTCAACCACGTTCTTCTTCACCAGACAGTGATCGGACAGGAGTCCCTCTCCCAGATGGAGATGGCGGGAGAGTATCCCGATGCCGTGGTCGGTTGCGTCGGAGGGGGTTCAAACTTCGCTGGGTTGATGCTACCTATCCTGTACGATTCAAAGAATCGCGGGCGAAAGGTGAGATTCATCGCCACCGAGCCTACCGCCTGCCCAACGATTACCAAAGGTGAAGTACGGTATGACTTTGGCGACGAGGCGGAGATGACACCGCTTCTGCGCATGCACACGCTAGGACACAAGTTTGTTCCACCCCCAATCCACGCTGGTGGCCTGCGCTATCACGGGATGGCTCCGATCATCACGCGGTTGGTCGAGGATGGTGTGATTGAACCGAAAGCCTACGATCAGGTGGATGTGTTCAGCGATGCGGTCCTATTTGCTCGCACAGAGGGGATCATCCCCGCTCCGGAAACCGCGCATGCTGTGCACGCGGCGATGAACCTTGCCCGCGATTGCACACGCAGGGACGAAAAGCAAGTGATCCTGATTGGGTTCTCCGGCCATGGTCACTTCGACATGTCTGCCTACAGCGCCTATTTGGCAGGACAGTTGGTGCGTACAAGTTAGATAAGCGGTTTACAAACTGCGCCTCCTGCATGTAGGACATTGTAGAGGGGCGACCAGCAGGTCGCCCCTGTACATAATGCCAAGAAACACACGATAAACAAGCATCTTGAATCCCCTACAGGGGTTCATTCCCCGCCCCTTGGGGCGTGCTTCTTGCAAAGCCTCTTGATACACCGTCCGCTTGCGGCGGGGTAGTTCATTCACACAGCAATACCGGTGGCTACCGCACGAGATTCAGGCTCGACCCCGACTCTTTCTCTATTCCGCCATCATCCAGCTTCGTTGTACGCAATCAGGGGATTCGACGCACGCGTCCAAGCCAGACCAGTATCACCACATACTCATCTTGCATGAGACAACCCCAGTAGTTGACATTCCCCGTTTATTGTGATAGCGTCAAGGCTAAGGATCGATTATGAGGGGGAAACAATGCGTAAACAGATCCTATTTGCTCTGGGTGCGGTGGTTGTTGTCATCGGAATTGTCATCGGCTGGTATCTCATCACGCAGCGGCACGTCGGGCGATTAGTGGCACAGGGAAAGCGGGCGGATATCCTGGTATTGGGCCTGGATAAGGTAGGAAGCACGAGTCGCAGCGATACGATGATGCTCCTCAGCCTGGCACCGGAGGAGGATGTTGTCCTCATTTCAATCCCGCGCGACTTGCGGGTGGGCCTTGAGGATGGTGAACTTCACAAGCTGAATGCCGCCTACGCGAAGGGTGGAGCGACTCAGGCTCGGAAGACGGTGGCTGGTCTGCTGGGAATTGAAGTCCCGTTCTACATCGCGCTCGACTACGCCGGCTTCGAACATCTGATTGATCACCTGGGTGGCGTAACGATCACCGTTGATGAGGCGATGAAGTACGACGACGAGCGAGCCGACCCGCCGCTGCACATCGATATTCAACCGGGCACGCAAACGTTCGATGGCAAGTCCGCCTTAGAGTACGTTCGCTACCGTGGGGAGGCAGGAGATCTGGGAAGGATTGACAGGCAGCAGAAGCTGCTGGGCGCGATCCTGCAAGAAGGTTTCCTGAATAGCGATTACGACAGCATGCGTAAACTGGTACGGACGATCAACCCGTACCTGCAAACGAACCTATCCCTTGTTGATCTCTACGATCTAGCGAAGATCGTACGCGGGGTGGACATGGAGCACGTACAGATGGCGACAATTCCCGGTACTCCGGTTACAATAGATGACGTCAGCTATCTCGAACCGCAAGTGGCAGGCATGGAGCGGATGATCGCCCGCATGATTAGGGGAATCAATCTCCTGACACCAAGTGAGATCAGCGTAGCCGTGTTCAACGGGAACGGCACGAGAATGGTAGCAAGCAGGACGGCAGACTACCTGAGGGCACGTGACTTCATGGTCGACAAGATCGCCAATGCAGAGACATTCGACTACGACAAGACCTATATCATCGTGCTGACCGACATGGCAAAGGCACAGATCCTGCAGGCCACTCTTCCACAACCATCACAGGCGACGATCGTCTCCCCGGACGAATTGTCGGCACATTATAACGCTCTCCAGTCGTATACCCCCGAGGGGATCGATCTCATACTCGTCGCCGGGAAAGGATTTGATGTTAGTGAATAGCGAGAATCATGTGCTCGACACGATCATCGACCTCATCGAGGAGAGGAAAGGGACTCGCACTGTGGTCATCGACTTGCGTGACGCACCTATTCCCACGGAGTACTTCGTCATTGCCGAGGGAGAGAACCCTGTACACGTGAAGGCGATCATCTCCGCGCTGCGGTTAAACCTCCCCCATAAGCCGCTCCACCGCGAAGGTGTGAGTGAGCAGCGGTGGGTGGTCCTTGACTATGGCGATATCGTTGTGCATGTCTTCACTAAGGAGGCTCGCGATTTCTACGACATCGAATCACTTTGGGCGGATCACATCATGAAGCGACCCGGATAATACCCTTATCGATTCAAGCTCTCTTGCCGTTTCGAGCCTACAAGCCTCTCTTCTCGCCCGTTCAAAACGCGAAGATACTATCAGCTTCCAGCCATCAGTTGTCAGCTTACAGTAACACCAGCTTCCCTTTGTGCTCTCTGCGTTTCTGCGTCGATCATATGCCTGCCTCATGCCCGTTTGCTACGCTCACTCAAGCCGCTAAGAACGCGAAGGAGAAGACGGGTGACACGGAGATGCGGAGAGACGCTTCCCTGGCAAGTTAGACAGGTCTTTGCATTCTTGCGCCTACCTGTCCTTCGGACCTGTCTGCGTGCGAACACGCACAGGCAGACGCAGACAGGCCCCTGCGAGAGGATGCTTTTTCTTCTTTCTTATCACGCATCACCCATTGCCCATCACTGATCCATCCAGTCATCCCGAATGCTTTGACGGAGAAGGTGATAGCGGATAGAATCACGGTATTGAGCCAGAGTGGCGGAATTGGCAGACGCGCGGGACTCAAAATCCCGTGGCCTTCGGGTCGTGTGGGTTCAACTCCCACCTCTGGCAAAGTGTGGTTGTCTCTTCCCTCATGAAATCACTGAACCGGATTCGTAGCCTTTGTTCGTAAATCACTAGCCGGGATTCTGCATTATGGCGCACGGTATTCATCGCACGAATGCTGCAATACTCCGCGCGCCATATTTTTCGTGCTCTCGATCGATGCCACGTCGGGAGAAGCAATTCTTTCTTAGCCGATACGAAGTGCCTCTTCTCGCCTAATGGCAACTG
>JAYEFP010000220.1:0-5543 GCA_034715975.1 Candidatus Bipolaricaulota bacterium
AATTCCTCCCAATGCGGCAGCGATAAGATTCTCCACCCCGCCAATGACAGCCATTCCAATGACCAACCCCATTGTGGCGATCTGCCCAAAGTTTGGGGTCAACATCTGCGAAAAGTGCGCGTAGAACACACCGCCGATTCCACAGAAGATACTGCTTACAACAAAAGCGATAATCTTGTAGCGGACGATATTGACACCCATGGCGGATGCGGCTTCGTCATCCTCTCGAATTGCCTGAAAGAACAGCCCCCACTTCGACTTGAGCATCCTGTACATCACAAGCAGAGATACAGCCAGTATAAAAAAGCTCAAGTAGTAATAGGGGACTACAGAGGTTGTATCAAACAATCCCTCTACATGAAGGCCACACGGACCTCTGGTGAACTGGTGTTCAGTATTCAAGATTAGCCGTACGGCCTCGGCAAAGGCGATCGTAAAGAGCGATAGATACGCCCCTTTGAAGCGCAGACAGAGATAGCCGATCAAGAGCCCCATGACCCCAGCGGCCAGAACGCCGGCGAGCATCCCAAGAAGTAATGGCAGGCCGGTGTATTCAGCCAGAAGACCGCTGGTGTACCCCGCGATAACGACCAGGGCGATATTGCCGAAGGAGAACTGTCCCGCGTACCCGTCCAAGAACGACCAGGTGGCAGCGATCAATCCATAGAAGTAGGCCATGGCGAAGACGTGTAACCAATAGGAATTCTTAACTATCAGCGGTATTAGCAGCCCAACGAGTAGAAAACCCACAAAGAGGAAGAGTTTTTTTAGCAGTGTTCTTTTCATTGGCTATGCCGCCTCCCCAAACAAACCACGCGGCCGGAATAGGAGAACAAGGACGAAGATAATAAGCCCGTAGAGCTCTCGATAGGCCAATGCACGCGACGGATCCGGAATGAGCGCTGCGCCGAGGGACTCTACCAATCCAATGACGATCCCCCCGATGATTGCCCCCTTGATGGAGCCCATCCCTCCCAGTACCACAATGATATATGCTCTCAAAGACGGAAGAACTCCGACATCAGGGACGACGCTGAAAATCGGGGCAATCAATGCTCCAGAGGCACCGGCCAGGGCCGCACCGATGGCGAAGGCAATGTTGTTCATCCACAGAGGATTGATCCCCGCTACCGATGCAGCATCCTTGTCCTGACTGACGGCCCGCATCGCCTTACCGGTCCATGTCTTGCGAACGAATAACAGCAGCCCGGCCATCAATACAAGGGATAAGCCGGCTGCTATCAAACGATCGGCACTCAGGGTCATGTAACCAATCTTTATTCCCCCTGACATGAAAGAGGTAGTACGGTGAGGGAACGGACCGGCGAGTGCGAGTACGAGATTCTGCAGAAAGAAGGATAAACCAAAGGTCACCAGGATTGCGTACTCGGCCGGGCGATCTACTGATCCCAAGTGTATCGGACGCAAGAATGAAGCCTCGAACAACGACCCGATGACAAGGAGGACCGCCATGGCAAAGATGACCCCCACCAATGGGTTGACCCCTCCTATAACGGAGACCAGGAAATAGGCTGTGTAGCCACCGATCATGTAGAACTCTCCGTGGGCAAAGTTGATAACCTTGAGCACGGAGAAGATCAGGGTCAAACCGAGTGCCATTAAGGCGTAAAGGCATCCCATGATCAACCCGTTTGCTCCTTGCATCAAAAAAAATTCTGGACTATACATATAATAGATCCCTTTTTCCTTAGCTCTATAAAAGACGAGAGTTCTACCGGCGCACGAGTGTCATGCGCCGGTAGAAGGGTTTTAGGCCTATTCCTCAGGGACAGGTATGAAGTACTGCCCCTCGGGCAGTTCGGAGAAGACCGGCGGCCAAATGACCGTACCGTCTTCTGGGCTCTGTCCCACTTCCGTATACTGGAACAGGTACTCACTTACATCCGGCCACTGGTGCCACATGTAGTCAGGTTGATCTTCCGGTACTGGATTTGTGGAACCATAAGGGAAGGAGTACGTCCCACGCATCCCGGTCCACTCCATGGTCTCCAGAGCGTCGATGATCGCGTCGGGGTACGTACTGCCGGCGAACTTGATCGCCTCGCACATCAGCATGAACGAATCATAGCCTTCCATGATCGTTGCGTTCATTAGCCTACCGTAGGCCTTTTGGAACTTCGCGTTCTCTGCTTTGGTGACCTCGCTGTAGGCTGACGGTGGCAGGCCGATCTGGGTGACCACGATGTACTTGGCCGCTTCCCCTGCAACCTCCCATACCTCGGGGTTGAGGCATTCATTGGTCCCGTAGAAGACCGTATCAGGAGAAGGAGCCAACCCTATGTCGTAGGACTGCTTGAGGATGCGGAACGCCCCTGGTCCAGTGATATCGCCGAAGAACATATCCGCTGGCGGGTCCCACTGCTTGAAGTTAATGAGTGTCGACGTGAAATCCTCTGTCTTTACATCCGTAAAGGCCGTCTCGTTGTAGATACCGGCCGCGTCCCACGCTGCGGTGAGTTTCTTCTCGAGTCCTAGTGCATAGTCAGTGATCTCGTGAACAGCGGCGATCCGCTCAAACCCGGCCGCAACCTGCCATGCAGCGGTGATATCCGTGTACATGGAGTTGGTGATAGAGATTCGGAAGACCTCGTCGTACCCTAGCGCGGTCACATCGTCTGACCAGGGCTCTGCACCAATGTATGGAATATGGTAATCCCTGAATAGATCCACTATGGCCATCGCGCAGGAACTGTGGTAGTTTCCCACGATCCCCACAACGTTATCCTTGTTGATCAGCCGCTCTGCTGCCGCCCTTGACTCCTCGGGCACGCCTCGGGTGTCGCCGAGTACCGCTACCACATCGCGTCCGAAAATTCCACCGGCTTCATTGACTTCCTGTACTGCCTGCAAGACCGCCCACCACATCGGGTTTCCCGATGCATATGCACCAGGCGGTGACATCGGAAGTAAGACACCAATCTTGATCGCGCCTTCATCCGCTGCGATTGCCCCCATGGCCACAAGACCGACTATCGCCAGTACAACAACTAACAAACGTTTCATGTGTACAACCTCCTTGTACTCTTTGGTTCACCTACTGCTTCCCACTCGTGTTTCCCTGCCACCTATCACCTCCCTGTTCTTCAATTTTGCACGCAAACATAAGCATAAACGTTTCTGCGATTTCAACCAAGTGCTTATCACCTCTTGCCGAGCCTGGGTTATTCTTGTTCTTCTTTACTGCTCCTACTATGTCTCTCTAAATTTGCTGGTTCGAGGGTGAGACGTTTCCCGTTTAAAAGGCTGGATGGACCCTCTTTGTTCTCTAGATACGGGAATGCCTTACGGTATTCGTCCTCATAAGGACAGCCCTTGCTACGATTATCTTCGGGTTCGGTGTAGGTTGTAAGTACACCCTCGTAGTTTCTCAAGACTACCTTCCGATCATTCCGGGAGACGATGTACTGCGGCATGACAGGTGTCTTCCCACCACCACCTGGAGCGTCGATGATAAATGTGGGGATGCAGAGCCCTGATGTATGGCCACGCAGGCTCTCAATGATCTCGAGTCCCTTTCCAACAGAAGTCCGGAAATGACTTATACCCCGCGATAAGTCGCACTGGTACAGGTAGTATGGTCTTACTCTCATCTTCACCAGATCCTGTACGAGCTTCTTCATGATGATAGGGGAATCATTTAGGTCGCGCAAGAGGACCGACTGGTTGCCCATTGGAATCCCCGCATCGGCCAGTCTTTCGCAGGCCTTCCGCGCTTCTGGAGTGACCTCCTTGGGGTGGTTGAAATGGGTGTTAATATAGAGCGGGTGGTATTTCTTGAGCATGTCGATCAGGGCGGGGGTGACACGTTGCGGCATTACAACGGGGATCGTTGTTCCAATTCTGATAATCTCGACATGCGGAATAGCATAGACACGTTTGATGATATCTTCCAACCGATCGTTGGCAAAGGTGAGCGGGTCCCCTCCCGATAGAAGGACATCGCGTACTTGAGGAGTCTCCGCAATATAGCGGATAGCCGCGTCAATTTCTTCTTTACCTCTAGCGCGATCGTTCTCTCCCGCGTAACGCCTGCGCGTACAGTGACGACAGTACATGGCGCACTGATCGGTTACCAGGAATAACACCCTGTCAGGGTAGCGGTGGGTGATCCCTGGAACAGGTGAATCCGTGTCTTCACTCAACGGGTCGAGGATATCTTCTTTACTGAACTCTAGTTCTTCGCTTGACGGAATGGCTCGTTTTCGGATTGGACAGTCCCTGTCCTTCGGGTCCATCAACGAGGCGAAATAAGGCGTGATCGCCATCCGCAAGGTTCCAAGAGAATCTGAAATTGCTTGCTCTTCGGTAGCAGTCAGATCCACTACCTGCCTTAGCTTGTCGACAGTGGTGATCCTGTTCTTCAGTTGCCAGTGCCAATCATTCCAATCCGTCTCTGACACGCTCGCCCATAAAGCGATATCTCTGTAGTTTCTCCTAGGATGAATATTCGCCAACTTTCGCCTCCTCTTCAAATCTACTATTATCCACTTCAATGTGCCCATTGAATACGTGAACCGCTGGGCCGATCAGATACAGATCGTCCCCTCCAATCTCTATTTGAATCGTGCCCCCTGGAAGAGCCACTTCCACGGAGCGAGCCTTTATTCTTCCTGTTACATATGCCACACCGGCACTCGCAGCAGCGCCCGTACCACAAGCAAGTGTTTCAGCGAATACTCCTCGTTCATAGGTCCTAATCTTTAACTTGTTCTCTCCGGTGATTTGGACCAGGTCAACATTGATGCCGTAAGGGAAAAGCTCTCTATTCTCGCAGATATTCTTCCCATATTGATCTATGTCTTCCTTCTCAATGTCATCCAAAAAGATCACACAATGAGGCTCACCGGAGTTAACAATCGAAACGTTCAGTTCGCCGAAATTGGGAAAGGCAATCGCCTTGTTGATCAGGGCCTCATCGCCAGGAAAGGAGTCGCTGAAGTACTGGCCTGCGTCATCCATTCTAGTCCGGAGTCTTCCTAGGCCAACTCGGTAGGTCCCTCCCTGATTCTCTATAACCTTGACTCCATCGTTGGTCGCTATCCTAACTTGAGTCTTGTTCAACTTCGTTCCCAGGTAGGCGCCCGCGCAGCGGATCCCATTTCCGCACATGTCGGCTTCAGGGCCCTGAGCATCGAAGATTTTCATGCCCGCGTCGGCCATAGAAGAAGGCTCCAAATAGAGCACGTCGTCAGCCCCAATCCCAAAGTGACGATCGCAGATGAATCTAGCAAGTTCCCCCCTGTATCCAGGGGATATCTGCTGACTGAATGGAGCATCGATAATGACAAAGTCATTTCCACACCCCTGATACTTGCTAAACTCCAGTTTTGTCATTGCGGTTTAGTGGATCACCTCGGTCTTCTCGGTGAACTTGATTCCCATTGATTCCAGCTCGGCAAGGACCGGCTCGTAGATCTGCGGCATTACCGGTACCTGAACGCCAGTAAGGTTGATCTTCCCTTCCAGGATGAGGCGCGTGGCGATCGCTGCGGGGAGACCGACCGTGCGCGACATCGAGCTGT
>JAYEFP010000221.1:0-5496 GCA_034715975.1 Candidatus Bipolaricaulota bacterium
ATCCAGGCTTGGTGTCGATGCGCTCGTCGTAAAACACGTTGAGGAGCTGGACCAGATATCGGCGCTGATCCTCCCCGGTGGGGAATCGACAGCGATCTCCCTCATCGGAGGCGTGGCGTTTCTTGATCGGCTGCGCACCCTGGCGGATGGTGGGTTCCCTCTCTTCGGTACTTGTGCCGGGATGATCCTCCTGGCGAGGAAGATAGAAGGGCGGGACGAGCCATACGTGGGGGCGATCGACATCACGGTAGCGCGCAACGCCTCGGGTAGGCAGGTACACAGCTTCGAGACGATGCTTGCTGTCGAGGGGATTGGGAAGGACATCCCCGCCGTCTTCATCCGCGCCCCGTACATCACCAGATTGGGGCATGGCGTGACCGCTCTTGCAAAGCACGATGGGCACGTCGTGATGGCGCGTCAAGGAAACGTTCTTGTGGCAAGCTTCCATCCAGAGCTGACCGACGACTTGCGAATCCATGAGTATTTCCTCAATATCGTGGGAAAGAGAAATCAGGAGGAAATGAAATGAAGAAGGTAGCAATCAACGGGTTTGGCCGCATTGGACGGGCATTCTTTCGCATGAGTTTTGGCAAGGGCAATCTCGACATAGTGGCAATCAACGACCCGTTCATCTCACCAGAGCAGGCGCGGTATCTACTCATGTACGATTCCGTCTATCACCGCTACGATAAGAAAGTGGAGATCAAAGACGGTAACCTCGTCGTCGATGGCGTAACTATCCCCTTGCTTCAGGAAAAGGATCCCAAGGACCTGCCCTGGGGTAAACTGGGAATCGATGTCGTGATCGAATCAACAGGAAAGTTCCTGACACGGGAGAAGGCATCGCTCCACCTCTCCGGAGGGGCAAAGAAGGTCCTCCTCTCGGCGCCGGCAAAGGATGCAGACATCCCGCAGATCGTGTACGGTGTGAATACTGATGCCTATGACAAGGAGAAGGACCTGATCATCTCCGCCGCCTCTTGCACTACGAACTCGCTTGCTCCGGTGGCCTACGTTCTAGAGAAGGAGTTCGGGATCGCACATGCCCTGATGTCCACCGTGCACGGATACACAGCCGATCAGAAAATTGTCGACGCTCCACACAGCAAGTTCACGCGTGGGCGCACGGCAGCAGCGAACATCGTCCCCACGACAACCGGCGCCGCAACGGCGACGACCAAGGTAATCCCCAGTCTGAAGGGAAAGATGGATGGAATGGCCTTCCGCGTTCCCGTTCCCACAGGATCGGTGACCGACTTCACGGCTGTTCTGAAGGTCGACGTCACCAAAGAAGATATCAACCAGGCTATGCGCGATTACGCTACTGGAAAGAAGGGAAACCTAAAAGGGATTCTCGATGTGGCAAATGACCCGATTGTGTCAAGCGACATCGTTGGCGAGACGCATGCCAGCGTCTTCGATCCTAGTTGGACCAAAGTTATCGACAAGCGCTTGGTTAAGGTAGTGACCTTTTATGACAACGAGTGGGGATACACGAACCAACTCGTGCGCGTGGCTACCAACTTCTAAGAGTGCGCTATCAATGGCGGGAGAGGGTCCACTGGCGGTCCTCTTCCCGCCTCGATGCCTGTTGTGCGGAGCACCAACCGCGCGGCTTAGCATCCTGTGCGATGACTGCATCGCGGATCTTCCGCATCTTGCAGGGCCACGGTGCACAAAGTGCCAGGAGCTACTCGCAGATCCCTCTCTCGATCTGTGTCGTGCCTGCGGCACACGAGAGCGCTGGTTTGACCGTGCCCTTTCGCTTGGGCCGTACGAGGGACCCTGGGGAGAACTCGTCAGGTCGCTCAAGTTCGACAGAGAGCCAGCGGTGGCGAGATTTCTATCCGTGCAGATGGCAGGTTTCCTCTACACGGAGGATCCATTTGGCGATGTCGATATCATCACCTACGTTCCGATGACCCGCCACGCAATGCGTGCACGCGGATTCAATCAGGCGAAACTTCTTGCGCGAGGGTTGGCCAAGCGCATCCATCGTCCCATGGCACAGCTTCTGGCAAAGGGGAGCGTAACACAGCCACAGGCGCGCCTCTCGGCACGGGCAAGGCGGGAAAACTTGCGGGGCGCGTTCCGCACGATAAGATCTGTTTCGGGAAAGGTTCTTCTTGTTGATGATATATTCACGACCGGGTCAACGGTTGAAGAGTGCGCTCATACGTTGAAGAGTGGTGGTTGCAAGGAGGTCTTTGTTCTCACTGTAGCGCGCGCTTGAGGAGGGAAAAGATGCGGGTGGAAACGGTTTGCCTGGGCGAGCTAGCCACCAACTGTTACCTCATCGATGCAGGGGGTAAGACGATACTCATCGACCCTGCACAGTCTTTTGAAGCCCTGTCTTCATTCCTCGCTGGCCGTAGCGTCGACCTTGTGGTTAATACCCACGGCCACTTTGACCACATCGGAGGGGATTGGGACCTTCAGAAGCGTGGGGCGCAGCTCCTTATCCATAAGGCTGCACTACCGATGGTCGATCACTTCTACCCCGATCATCCGCAATTCGATCGCTATCTCAATGATGGTGATCTCATTCCCGGTGGACTGCGCGTGATGCACACCCCCGGACACTCGCCGGGTAGCATCGTACTCGTCGGTGAAGGCGTCTTGTTCGTCGGCGATCTGTTGTTTGCCGGTTCAATCGGGAGGACCGATTTTCCGGGCGGATCGATGGATGAAATGAATAGGTCTCTTTCTCGACTAGTCGACCTCCCGGGAGAATACCTCGTGTATCCGGGGCATGGGCCGGCCACATCGCTGGATAAGGAACGGCGCACGAATCCCTTCCTTGCTGCCCAAGGAGTGAAGCGATGAGTGCCGAAAGGGCCGATGTGCAACAGATCAAGGATCGCATCGACATCGTATCGGTTATCTCGCACTACGTCACCCTTACGAAGGCCGGATCGAACTACAAGGGGCGTTGTCCGTTCCATAAGGACGATACGCCATCGTTCTGGGTCAGCCCCGAGAAGGGGTTGTGGCACTGCTTCGGTTGTGGGGCAGGGGGGGACGTGATCGGGTTCATTATGAAGATCGAGAACATCCCCTTTGTCGAGGCCGCTGAGCGATTGGCCACAGAGGCGGGCCTGTCGTTTGCCGCACACAAAGGGAACGGTTCCCACGACGAACTGTACGAGATCAGTATCGCCGTGTCTCGATGGTTTGCCGACAACTTGACAAACAGTGCCGCCGGTCGACGCGGGCGGGAGTATCTGATCAAGCGGGGGTACCCCGAGGAGACGTGGGACAGATTCGGGTTGGGCTATGCTCCGCCAGGCTGGGATCACCTCCGCAAGCGGTTCGCTGGCAAGTACGGGGTCAAGCCGCTCATCGATCTCGGGCTTCTCGTGAGCAAGGACAATGGCACGACTTACGACCGGTTTCGCGATCGAGTCATATTTCCCATCCTCGACCTCTCGGGGCGACCGGTCGCCTTCGGTGGCCGAGCTTTTGAGGGCGAACCGAAGTACCTCAACTCGCCGAAGACAGCATTGTTTGACAAGGGCAACCACCTCTACGGCCTCTCCTGGGCACGCGAAACAATGCAGAAGGAGGGGAGCGCTGTCCTCGTTGAGGGTTACACCGATGTTATCTCGCTTCACCTGGCGGGGATCACCAACGCCGTGGGGAGCATGGGTACGTCGCTCACGCAGGGTCAGGCACACCTGTTCGGCCGCTTCGTGAAGGAGGTAGTGATATCCTACGACCGCGACACGGCAGGGGGGATGGCATCACTGCGGGGCATGCAGATCCTGCGCAATCACGGGCTTTCCGTGCGCGTCGTGCGTCTACCGGAAGGGGACGACCCGGACAGCCTGGTGCGGCGCGAGGGAGCGGAACGGATGCATCAGCTCATCGATGCCTCAGCTCCGTTTCACATATTCTACATCGAGTCGCTGAAGGAGAGATACAACACGGCGAGCATCGCGGGAAAGGAAGCGGCGCTGGAGGATGCAAAGCCGTTCTTCCAAGGCATCCGCAGTCTTCCACTGAGGCAGGAAATTGCCACACGTCTCGCCGAACTCCTCGACCTTCCGTTCGACGGCCTGATGCAGGAACTCATGCGCGGAAGGAGACACAAGCCCAAAGCAGACACCGACCAGGAAGAGCATCATTGGGGACCACAACAGGTAATCCTATCTCTGCTCTTGCGCGGCGATGTAACCTGGGAGCGGCTGGCCGCTCTCGTTTCACCAGAGGATTTTGCGCCCCGGTATCGGCCAATCGTCGAGAAGATCGTGCAGACAAGGGGTCAAGTGGACGCATCTTCGATGACAACGTTCCTTGATGAGGATAGTGCGCGCGAGGTAAGCTATCTAACCCTGTCTGAGCCGCCGTGGAGTGATGTCGAGAAGGCGCTACGGGATGCGCTGGAGCGGCTTGTGGAGCTTCCGGAGATCGAGAAGAAACTGAAGGATTTGCGCGGAAAGATGGAAGATGCTGAAAGATCAGGTGATCATCGCCACCGCGATGAACTGCAGGGTGCCATAAGTACACTTCTAGCTCAGAGGCTGTCCAGGAGGAGAAGAGATGGCAAGAAGCAAGCAGCAAACCAAAGATAAGCAGGGTGCAAGCAATTCCACAACAGAGAAGCCCGACAAGAAAATTGATCTCTCCAAGGAAAACCTTGATGCAACCGAGCAATCCAAAGAGGCGATCCCGAACGGGCCGACCGATGAAGAAGATGCAATCTCCGAAGGAGATGAACCTCTCGAAGGAGATGACGTCCTTGAGGAAGACGACATCGTAGTGGAGAATGAGACACCCGCGACTGAGGACGCCGTTCCGGATATTCTAAGCACCGTTAATCTCAGTGTACCTAAGAAAAAGACCCACTCGCGTCGTACCATCGATGCAAGAAGGCCGGCACGCAGGGAAGATCCCGTGAAGACCTACCTCCGCGAGATCGGACAATACCCCTTGCTGACCAAGGAGGAGGAGGTTGAACTAGCGACAGCAATGGAGCACGGAAACTGGGTACGCGCCATTCGGCTTGGTGCGGATGCAGAGGAAAAACTCAGTCGCGCCGTCCTTCCCAAAAAGGGAGGGGTAAGCATCATTCCCAAGGAAGTGGAAGAAGAGCTGAAGGCGCTTGTCGCTGCCGGCAAAGAGGCTACCGCTGCACTTGGTTTCGTCAAGCAGAAGAGCAAGGCCAATCTTGCCCGCCTGCTACAGAAGAAGGAACGGGAGCTTGAGCAGATAGACGCGGAGGCACGCGCATCGCGCAATCGACTGACGATTTCCAACCTCCGCCTCGTTGTTTCCATCGCCAAGCGCTACACGAACCGCGGGCTATCGTTCCTCGACCTGATCCAGGAGGGGAACATGGGCCTGATGAAGGCCGTGGAGAAGTTTGACTACAAGCGAGGCTTCAAGTTCTCCACCTACGCCACGTGGTGGATCAGGCAGGCGATAACGCGAGCCATCGCCGATCAGTCGCGCACGATCCGCGTTCCGGTGCACATGATCGAGACTGTGCGCGAT
>JAYEFP010000222.1:0-5492 GCA_034715975.1 Candidatus Bipolaricaulota bacterium
CAGCTATCAGCTTCCAACGTTCCGAGCTTCGCATTCACCGTTCCTCGTCTTGTGTCTCTATCTTTGCGAGAGGCGCCTTATTCACTACCGTTTCTTCAGCTACCCACTCGAAACAGCGAGGAACCCTAATATTCACGTAGCATTGGAGCTTGCCTGCCTGTGCGTGTACGCACGCAGACAGGTCTGCAATGTTCCAAGGCCGCTAACGCTCCAAGAGTCGTCTTGATTGACATTGCTCTCTGTCGGCACTCTGAGAATACGCTATGCCTTTTGGACAGCCGCTTGTTTCTTCATCCGCAAGAAGCTATATAATCCATAGAGGTGACTCGATGTCCACCAAATCATGGATTTACAAGCTTCTTCGTCTTTGGAACGACGCGTCAGCGGTTAAGAAAAGGAAGGTTGGCAAGCGGGTAGGTCGCCGCGTAGCGGGAAAGACGACTGGACGGCTGTTAAGGAAGCTGTTCAAATAGATGGATTCAGTTGTTTGGGCCTCGTCCCCGAACGAGCGGATTCACCAGGCCGTTCACATTCACAAGAATAGGCCCAAAGAGGTGGCTTGCTTCGTGGCGCTGGAGTGCTCCGCGATTAGCAGCATCGCGAAACGCACAACTGAGGCGAAAAAACACAAGAATGAAGATGTGACTCCAATCACCCATGTTCAGCTAGGCGGTTGCCCGTAGGAGAATTGATTCGTGCAGAACTGAATTGGAGCGGCTGGAAAGCACCAGCCGCTCCAAATCGCTTGATGATCATTAACGTTCATGGCTTGAGGTGTTTGCTCACAGCCGACCGAGAATCTTATACACTTGCTCACGCGAGGCAACAAGGATGATCAAGACAGCTTGCTGTTCTGGAATCAATTGATAGATTGCCCGATATTCTCCGCCTGGGGTTCCGATTCTCAGGGAGTACACATCGTGATTGGCGAAATACTTGCCCCGTCTGGGATGACTGGAAAGGGAGTCAACCTCCTTGCGTATTCTGTCTCTGACCGGGCCCTTTCCGAATTTACGGGCAAATCGCTCTGCGCGGGGGCTCCAATGCACAAGCCACTGATTGCTCACAGCTCTTGGAATACTTCCTCTGTTGTCTTCGTTCGCCCCTGTTCGTACGCTTCGCGCGCTTCCGAAATCAGGGTTTCCAAGGTCAATGGGTGGATGATGATTTGGTTTCCCTTGCTGATCACAACGAGATCATCTCCGGGTTTGATCTGCATCTCATCGCGGATTCTTTTTGGGATTACAATCTGTCCCTTGGTTGATAGGCGTGTCTTATCGATGGCCATGCTCATGTCATCACTCCTAGGCTTCAAGATCTTACTGTTCTTACTTTACTCTTTGCCGAGCTTGTCCGCAAGGTGTAAACCATGTCGAACACAGCACAACCGGCGAGATGTCGAAACAGGTCTGATGAGGGGCAAACCGCTCGAATTCAAGGAAAAGGAACGCTAGGGGTCAGAGCTTTATTTTTGACTATCAGTAGCGTTTCGCTTCGCGATCACGCTGATCGTGGAGAAGTGAAGCCCAAGGTAGTTCCCAACTTCCTGAAGCTTGTAGTGATATTGGCGAACAGCGTCGTAAATGCGAGCATTGCGATCTGACTTAGAAGCCACGTCTTGGAAGATCGCCTCGAGGGACGGTCTCGCGGCGTCTCGCTCTCGGTGGAGGACGTTCTGATCTGCAGGTGTATCGAGCAAAAGTGGCCTCATCTTTTCCACGAAGCCCTCGCTTCCTAAGAGACTCCCTGCTCGCAATCCCTCCCATGCATCAATGCCTCTTCCCTGGCGAACGAATCGTCTGTATGCGCGTACTGCACGATCTCGCCTTGAGTCGAACTGAGAGAGGATCCAGTCAACGTGCAGGAACTCCTGTACATCGCTCTGCCCGGACGTAGCACGATAACTGCTCCAAGGCCAATCTTTGACGGAACGAACCATCCTGGCACGAACAGGATTCAAAACAACGTATCGTGCCAACTCCAAAAGGTGAGATTCACGCTCCACGAGGATCGCCTTGTAGCGCCCTTGGAGAACATGACCGAAGCGCTTGTGGCGATGATTAAATCTCTGCGTGTAGACACCGTTCAGAAGTTGCATACCTCGTGATAGGTTGGGCTCTGGTGTCTCGATGAGGAGGTGATAGTGATTCGACATCAGGCAGTAGGCATGACAGATCAAGCCGAACCTATCTACAACCCCAGCAAGGACTTCGAGAAAGGCAGTTCGATCCTTGTCGTCAAGGAAGATCTCCTGCCGTGCATTGCCGCGTGAGGTAATGTGATAAACGGCTCCCTCAAACTGGATACGTAGTGGCCGTGCCATAATGTGTCATTTTAGCAGATCGGGAGTCGAAAATAAAGCTCTGACCCCGGATCCTCCCGTAATCCTTCAATCCCATCTCTGGCCTTATCAATCATTAAGCATCTCTGTATTTCTGCTGTTCTCTGCATCTTTGCGCTTCTGCGAGAGAATGCCCTTGCTCCTTTCCTTGCCTGCGGCGGATCCGGCGTCAGAAGCCAACAGCTCAACGTTGCACACCTGTCTGCGTGCGCCTGTCTGCGTGCGGACACGCACAGGCAGGCGCACGCAGACAGGGACACGCACAGGCAGGCAAGGTGCAGCGCTACACAGGATGCCAGTGCTTTCGTAGCGCGGTAGCCCTGTTCGCTTCTCAAAACAGGCAGTCTACCGCGTTGGCCAAGCTCTCACCGATTAGCCATCATCCTGTCACCTGTCAGCCTACTGCATCGGTGCCCTCACCAGAGTTAGAGGGTTGAAGCGCTTCCGCGGCCAGACGCAGCAACGGCTCGACTTCTTCTTGCTTCAGCAACTCACGGCGTGTTCGGGGTGGACAGCCGGCGTGTTTCAGGTACTTTGTCAGATGCCCGCGAAAGCGATTGCAAGCGGCGCGCTCTGGAAACGGGCGCGGGCGCTTGCGCTGGTCATTCTCCTTTGACATTGCGGCGTACAGTCCACGCAGATGCGTTGCCATCGCATCTAACCAGTCTGAAGCTTGGGGAGGATGATATGCATCCCCCCCCAGCAGTGAGGCGATCTCGGAGAATATCCAGTGGTTTCCGATTGCGGCTTTTCCTACCATCACGCCGTCAACGCCCGTCTCCTGCAGCATGCGGATCGCGTCTGCCCCGTTACCAATACCACCGTTTCCAATAACCGGAATCGATAGCTCAGCCTTGATCCTGCGTAGCGCGTCAAGATTCACGGGTCCGCCGTGCCCAGCCGTTGCCAGGCGCGCGTGCAGGAACAGTGCGCTTGCGCCTCCCTCCTCCACTGCGTGTGCCACTTCGATGATGTTCATCGTATCTGGCGAAATCCCCAGCCTTGTTTTTACCGTAACCGGAAGGGAGACGGCACCTACGACCGCGCGCACGATGTCACGCAAGTGCGCAGGATCGCGCATCAGGGCTACGCCTGCGCCCTTGCGGACGATCTTGGGAACGGGGCAACCGGCATTGATGTCGATGAGGGCAAAGCGACCCAGCATTGCAACTCGTTGTGCTGCACGCGCCATCACGTCGGGATCGGAACCATAAATGTGCGCCGCTATCGGTCGCTCGTCAGATCCTGTGTGCAGGATATTCAGCGTGCGCATGTTGTCGCGCACTATCCCCGCGGATGAGACAAGCTCCGTGAACACGAGCCCACAGCCACGCTCAAGGCAGATAGTGCGGAAGGTAGAGTCGGTGTACCCCGCCATCGGCGCAAGGATGATCGGGGGCATAATCTCAAGTGGCCCAATGTGCAGTGGGTGAACGACGTGGGCTGATCGATCCAGTCGAGCGTCCCTGCCGCCGCTAATCCTTGCCTGCACTCGTCTTCTCGATCGGAGCGAAGAAACGGTCGAGATCCACGTTTCCACCACTCAGGATGACTCCGATGCGCTCTCCGTTTCCTCCGATCGCACCGCTTAAGAGAGGGGCGACGGCGACGGCGCTCGATGGCTCGATGATAAGCTTCATCCGCTCCCATACGAAGCGCATCGCTCGCACTATTTCCTCTTCCGAGACAAGCACGATCGAATCGACTAACTGTTGCATGATCTCGAAGTTGAGCTCACCAAGTGGTGTGCGCAGACCATCGGCTATCGTCTGTGGCGTGAAATTGGTGATCCTCTCCCCTGTGGCGAGTGATCTGTAGGCATCATCGGCAGCGGCCGGTTCGCAACCGATCACGCGCGCATTATCGAGCAGGTGGGAGGCGGCGATAGCCGTGCCGGCGATTAGGCCTCCTCCTCCGACCGGAGCGAGGAGAATGTCAAACGGGCCGCTCTGCTCGATCAGTTCAACAGCGGCCGTCGCCTGCCCGGCGATAACGTGCAAGTCATCGTGTGAATCGATGAATACCGCAGACGTCCGCTCAATTAGTTCATGCGTCTTCTCCTCGCGTGCAGACTGCGTTGGCTCACAAGTGATGACCATAGCGCCGTACGCAGCGACCGCCTCTTGTTTCACGGCAGGCGAGTTCTCTGGCATGATGACAAACGCTCGCTTGTCGAGCATCTTCGCTGCCAGTGCTAGTGCCTGACCGTGATTGCCGCTTGAATGGGTGATCACTCCCTTCTCTCGCTCATCTTCTGGCATGGCGCTCAGCGCGTTGTACGCCCCACGAAACTTGAATGACCCCGTGCGTTGGAGGCTCTCGGCCTTAAGCCAGACGCTGCTCTTGGCGATTTGATCGAGAGAGGAGCAGGTAAAGGTCGGCGTTACGTGCGCTACGCCTTCTAATCGTTTTCGAGCATCCGCCACTTCTTTCCACAGGCTGTCGCTCATGTGCGTCTCCCGAAAACGTTCTTGCGGTAATGCATTAGCTCGCCTATCGATTCATGGATGTCGCTCAGGGCACGGTGTTTCGACGTTTGACTGTTTCCAATCCCGGCCAGCACTTCGGGATACCAGCGCCCTACGAGTTCCTTTATTGTGCTTACGTCAACGTTGCGGTAGCTCAAGAGTGTATTCAGGTGCGGCATGTAGCGGATGATGAACCTCCGATCAAAGCAGATTGCATTTCCGCATAATGGACACGCCCTTGGTGGACAGTACTGCGAGGCGAATGAGACCAGTTCGTCCTCCGCCCGCGCTAGCGACACCGAGGATCGCCGCACTTCATCGATCAATCCGGATGCGCGGTACTGCTTCTTGCACCAGTTATCGAGGTTCTCCAGCACCTCGTCTGGCTGATAAATGACGAGCTCCGGCCCCTCGGCAATCACATTCAAATCCTTATCGGTGATTACCATCGCCACTTCCAGAATGGCCTTTGTTTCAACATCGATCCCGCTCGTCTCAAGGTCGAGCCATACTAGGTTATTCGGCTCTTTCTTCACTCGTGATCAATCCCCTTTCTGTGCGCACGAGGATACCACGTCTGATGCTCACTTCCAAGCAAGACACTCGTCTTTGTTGCTGTTGAGTTGCCTGCTCGAACACAAGCTTGTAGACTCCCCATCATGGCTGTTGAAATCAAGCTCCTG
>JAYEFP010000223.1:0-5487 GCA_034715975.1 Candidatus Bipolaricaulota bacterium
GGTCGATTGTCTCAATCGCTCAATAGGAAGGGGGAGTACGATGAACGTGGTGAGTGCAGCTCAGATCAAGGCGCTTGACAAGGCGGCGGTGGAGGCAGGGATTCCCGCCGGAGATCTGATGGAAAATGCGGGGCGCGGTGTGGCGGATGCCCTCATCGAAAGCGCAGCAGGTACGAACATTGTCGTTGTCGCTGGCAAAGGGGGAAACGGCGGGGATGCCCTCGTCGCTGCACGCCTCCTGTGCGAAGCGGGCCTGCGTGTGAGAACGTTCACGCTATCCGGGATCGATGAACTCAAGCAGACAACGCGAGAGAAAGCAGATCTTCTCAATGAGCAATTTTCAGGAACCCTAGTCCCTGTTAGTGATAATCTTGACGAGCTCAATGAAGCCCTCGCGGGTTCCGACTGCGCAATCGACGGCCTGCTCGGAATCGGGGTCGATCGCCCGCTTTCCGGAGGATACTTGGACGCAGTGAGAGCGATGAATAAAGCTGATCTGTTCCGCATTGCTGTCGATCTCCCATCGGGCTTACCGTCCGATTCCGGTGAGATCATCGGCGAGGCGATCAATGCCGACCTTACGGTGTGTATGGCCGCGTACAAACCGGCGCATCTGCTCTATCCCGCACGGAATTACTGTGGAAGGATCAAGGTCGTCCCGGTTGGGTATCCCGACGCGTTGTGGAAGGCAGTCACTCCGATTGCACGTGTTGTGGAGAACAACTGGGTAGCGCAGCACTTGCCTGCACGCGACCCTGATGGGCACAAGGGGACGTTCGGACATGTCCTCATTGTTGCCGGATCGCTTGGAATGAGCGGGGCAGCGATCCTCTGCGCAGCGGGAGCGTTGCGCGCTGGAGCGGGATTGGTCACAGTCGCTTGTCCGCGTTCGATTCAGGCGATCATCGCTACGGCCCTTCCCGAGGTGCTCACTATTGGACTGCCTGACCAAGACGGGCACATTACAGAAGAGTCTCTTCCCGCTCTTCGTGACGCGCTTGCCAGAGCGGATGTCGTCGCCATCGGTCCGGGATTGTGCCGTGCCGATGATACCGTAAGGCTCGTCCGCACGATGCTCGTGGAGGCGAAACTGCCGTTTGTTGTTGACGCTGACGGGCTCTTCGCGCTCGATCGCGAAACCCTGAAACTGATTGCTGGTCGCGCTATTCTCACTCCCCATCCTGGCGAGATGAACCGTTTGATCGAGCGCTCCGTTGGCGAAATTGATGCCAAGCGGATCGAAATCGCGCGTGCCTTTGCCGGGGAGAACAATGCTGTCCTCTTGCTTAAAGGCAAGCCGACCGCGATCGGGACGTCGGATGGCGAAGTCTTCCTCAATCCGACTGGGAACACGGGTTTGGCAACGGGCGGAAGCGGAGATGTGTTGACGGGGATCATCTCCGGCCTCCTCGGCGGGGGCGCATCTCTGGCTGATGCAGCAATAGTGGGAGCGTACCTGCATGGATATGCGGCTGATTACCTGGCTCGCGACCGCGCAGAGCGATCGATCATCCCCAGTGAT
Organism: Candidatus Bipolaricaulota bacterium; assembly: GCA_034715975.1. Taxonomy (GTDB): domain Bacteria; phylum Bipolaricaulota; class Bipolaricaulia; order UBA7950; family UBA9294; genus M55B144. Next base: position 1,523 of record JAYEFP010000223.1, read on the forward strand.
CTGGTAGCTACCCTGCCGCACGCTATCGCTGAGGTGGAGAGATGTTAGGCAGCCATCAGCTTTCAGCCATCAGCTTTCAGGACAAACGGGTCAGCTCGGTGGTGATTTCTGAATGCTGATAGATGACAGCTCGAAGCTTGCCCTTATCGACACGCACGCGCACCTCGATTCCTCTGACTACAATGAGGACCGCGCTGTGGTTATCGCGCGTACGTTCGCTGAGAAGATCGGCGTGATCACCGTTGGCGTAGATCTTGAATCGAGTGAGGCGGCGCTGAAGCTCTCCCAGCAGCATCGCTTCATCTGGGCTGGGGTGGGAATCCATCCGCATGAGGCAAGAACGTTCGATGCGCAGGTTGCAAAGCGATTGCGCGAGCTTGCTACTGATCCCAAGGTAGTCGCCATCGGTGAGATCGGGCTCGACTACTACCGCGACCTCTCCCCACGTTCGACACAGCGAGATGTCTTCGCCGAGCAGATAGAACTGGCAAACGATCTTCGCCTCCCGGTGATCATCCATAACCGCGAATCGACAAAGGACATGCTCGCCATACTGCGCAAGCACCGCCCAAAGAGAGGAGTAATCCACTCTTTCCTTGGTGATATTGACCTGGCACAAGAGTTCATGGACCTTAACCTCTATCTTGGGATTGGTGGACCGCTGACGTTCAAGAAAAACGACATCCTCCGCAATGCCGTAAGCCAGATCCCAGTTGACAGGATACTCCTTGAGACCGACTCTCCGTACCTGACCCCTGTTCCATACCGCGGAAAGCGGAACGAACCGATCTACGTCCGCTACGTGGCAGAAGAAATCGCGCGCCTGAAAGGAATTTCTCCAGAACAAGTAGCAGTGATCACCACGCAGAACGCACAGCTGCTATTTGGCATATGATTCCAGCACCGGAAACGTTTGGTGTGGAGAACCGACGCTGCAGAAAGCACAGTAGTAACGGCCTTTCGTTGCATCTTGTATGCAGGCTCTTCGTTGTTTCGAGTGGGTAATTGAAGATGCTTATGCAGAACAGAGTGCTTCTGGCAAAGACGTGAAGCAGTGATTGGTAATCAGTGACGAGTGATAAGAGACCAGAAGGGTTCTCTCGCAGAGCTGCAAAGGCCTGTCTTCTGTCGTACTCTGGGAGACAGGGCGCCAAGGAAAGCGCTGAAGTAGGGTAAAGAACAAAAAAACATACTCTCGCAAAGGCGCAGAGGGCGCCAAGGAAGCTTACAACGAAAGCACAAACCTATCAAGGGAACGGTACAGCAGGGTATCCGTGCCGTAGGGATTAAGTTGTATCGCTCTGCGCCTCAGCGTCTTGAGTGAGTGAAACGAACGGGCGAGAGAATTGCATTAATGGTTTTTGGTTAGGCGTTTGTTACCCATTCCAAACAGCGAGGAACCTGTATGTAACATTGCGCTTGTCGTCTCGCGTTTGGGCATCACTCGACGTGGCAGATGAACTGCCACACTACGAAAGCAAGATCTTTCGCGGAGCTCGTCTGTAACGTTGTTGACTAAACGGACCTATTCCGCATCCACTCCTTGACATGCTCTGCGAACTTGTGAAGGTCGACAAGGCGCTGCAAGTTGTTCAGTACCTGGTCCCAATCGATTTCCAGGTACTCGTGAACAAGGATATTGCGAAAACCGGCAATGGGAGAGAGACGACGTGCAAGGTCGATTGGAAGCACTGCCATCTTTCCCAACATCTCTATTGCTCCGTAGGCGTCACTCGGTTTATCCAAACCTTCCACAGTGATTACTCGGTTAGCAATATCGATGCACGCTTGGGCTGCGACTTCAAGATTCCGCTCTACTATGTCCTTGAGATAGGGATCGGTCTCGAACTCATCCCTTCGCTTCGCCCGTAGCGGTTCGAGTTTTCGCAAGCATCCTTCTAGTCGCTCTAAGCGCCTCTCGATACCGTTGAACTCCTCTTTCATAGTCCTCCTCCGACGTCTTATCCAAGATATCCTTCCGCCGCGCTCGCAGAACAGGTAGCTGGTCGAAATACATGCTCATCGTGTCTGCTTCGTACTCCACCCGCGTCGCCCGGTCCTTCTCATAGATGCAATGCCTGGCAGCAATCACATTGTAGACAAGCTCGATCGGGGCGCGAGAAAGATCGATAAGATCGACCTTCCCTCGAAGGGTCACCTGCAACAGGTGCAGCAGCAGGTAGTGATCGTCCGCTGCAATTGGACGGGAGTAGAGAACGGCAATATCGTAGTCACTCTCCCGCCCAGCGACGCCCTTTGCGCGTGAGCCAAATAGGTATGCCAGCCGAACAGAAAATCGCTCTTCAACCCGCTCGAAGAAATCCCTCAATCTCGTTGTTATATCGCCGTTTTGATTCATAGCCTCTCCTGTAACACAATAATTCTAGCGCTCACGGCATGCCAAGAGCAAATCGACTGGCCTGACAGCGCTTTCTCGTTTACAAGGACCTTCGGTGTTGCGCTCTTTTCTTGAGACAGGAGTGATGGTGCTAGCATGCGTTTTAAAGTGCGTTAGATTAATAGACAGCTGCAACCGATACCACAGCAGCGGTCGGCTTTCATATCGCGGTTAGACAATAACTCCCTAACGGACCGCCCTTTCAAGCATTGCTGCGACCTTCTCCAAGAGCTTTCGATCGTCATCTGTGAAGGCACCGGCCTTATCACTGTCGATATCGATCTCGCCGATGACATCATCTCCCGCGTAGATAGGCACGACAATCTCGGAGCGTGTTTGCGGGAAGCAGGCAAGGTAGCGTGGATCGGCGTTGACATCAGCGACAACCACCGTCTCCCCCGTGCGCGCCGCAAGGCCACAAATTCCCTGTTCAACCGGGATACGCACGTGCTGTGTCGCTTCCGGACCGTCCCACGCGGTGAGCACGAGTTCCTCACCCTGGCGCATGTAGATCCCTACCCAGTTGAAGCTGGAGACACGGCGGCGCAGCTCGCGCACGGTTATCTGACAGGCCTTGTCAAAGGATGACGCCTTTGATATCTTCTCTCTCAGGAATTCAATGATGGCATTCATGCTGGGGATTATATCGCCATTTGAGCAAGTACATGAAGAACACCTGCTTGCACAATAGGGGTGAGAATAGTATCTTGCTGCATACAGACTAAGGTTACGCCAATGTTGCTCAGTAGATCGAGCAGCATTCTGCAGCGATCGACGTTAAGAAGGTCTGCTGCCAAAGGGGTTGTATGATTCGATGCTTGAGTTCGCTCCACAAGTAATCGCCGATGGATTGACGTGCCCCGCTGGGGAAGGAGGAGAAACGTGAGCACGCTGAGCCTACGCATGGCCTGGCGTAATTTGTGGCGCCATACACAACGAACGATCTTGATGATCGCCATAGTTGCTTTCGGCAGTTGGGTAATTCTGGTGATGTGGGGGATCGCGGACGGGATGATTCGGTCCATGACTGACACGCAAATTGAGTACAACTTAGGTGATCTTCAATTACGGGCAATCGGGTATGCCGACGATCCGGTGCCGACCAATGGGTTGAGCGCCAAGCAGGTTCTCGGTGCACAGAAGGTGCTTGCGGACGCCAACGTCGATGCTTCGTCCGCACGGTTGGAGACGTCCGGTATGCTTCGCAGTTCGTACGGATCCGATGGCGTGATGATTCGTGGCATCGATCCGATCAGGGAGCAACGCGTCACTAAATTACAGGACACTATCGCCGAGGGCCGGTACATCGCAGGACCGGGTGAGATCCTAATCTCGGCTAAGATGGCTGCGTCATTGGATATTCGGCTGGGCGAGCGCGTGGTATTGCTGGCCCAGGGAGAGTCCGGAACGAGCTCGCAAGCGTTTCGCGCCGTCGGAGTCTTTGTCGGCAACTTAGGGACATTGGACAGTATCGCAATGATTTCGCTGGAGGACGCACACGCAATGTCCGGATGGAGCGGATTGACCTCGATCGCCATCAATCTGCCAACCGGCGCATCAACACGTC
>JAYEFP010000224.1:0-5476 GCA_034715975.1 Candidatus Bipolaricaulota bacterium
AAGGAGGTAGAACAGGTAGTTCAGGTCCCCGCAGGCGATGTTGTATTGCTGCGCTCGATTCACTGTTCCCTGCATCTGCAGCACGAACCTCGGCTCTGCGGGATCGTTTGATTCTACGTAGATCATCTTGGTGATCGTTCGACCGCCGAAGCCAACCGTATCCAAGATGGCATCAAGATTCACCGATTTCCCCGGAGCGAGGTTCTTCTTCGCCAGATCAATCGTGGTACATCCGCAACTCGTATGAACACTGGTGATTGCCAGCATTTCATCCCCGTTGTTGGTAAGAACGAAGGTGTGCGTTACGACAACACCTTCGAGAACAGTGCCAAACTGATACACGGATTCATTTGCCGTTATCTGTGGAGCGGCAAGGACGCCGACTCCACTCAACACGACTAACAACACAATACTTACGACGATCTTCTTCATTCCTCTCCTCCTGTAGCTGAACTATCTTCCCGATGCATCTCGCATAGTATCGACTTGATCTCCTCCACGCTCAGAGCCTTTCCCTGGGACTTGACTTCACCATCTACAACTAGAGCAGGCAGTCGTGTGACTCCACGCTCCTGCGCTTCACCGATGTCACTAGAGGCGACAACGCGTACGTGTAAACCCAATTCGGTAAGTGCCTGTGTGATGTTATCACTCGGAGTTCTGCACGTGGGACACCCCATGGCACAACCGGAACCGAAACTCTCTATCTTGTTCAACAGAATCACCTCTGAATCGAACCTCCAAGCACCGAATGCCTAGTATGGCATACGACAAGCCCGCTCCACAACCCTGGACAGAGGCGTGGATGCGATTTGTCCCCGATTGTGAGTACTTGCAAGGCGGTTGATTTGCTCCCATCCTTCCGTGTACAGTATCGTCTGAAGCCGTCTGTATCTGCCTTTTCTGGCGAGCATGACAGGCAAGAAAGTAAGGAGGGAAATCGTGTCTCGCAGTCAACTTACGAATTATGCCCGGCCATCCACGCCGGATGAGGCGTTGACCCTGTTGCATAAGGCCGGAAAATCGGCCCGCTACGTTGGTGGAGGGGCAGATGTTGCTCGCAGCCTTCCAAGCGACGTGACGACACTCATCGATATCTGTGCCCTCAACCTTTCCTCGATCGAGGAAGGCCCTGATGGCATCGTGATCGGCGCAACAGCAACGCTAAACGAGGTATTGGAGAGTGAATCCGTCTCAAAGGTTTGCGACGGCGTGATAGCAGAGATGATGCGCAAGGTGGGCTCGCCACTGTTGCGCAATCTGGCGACGATCGGAGGGACGCTCGTCAGTGCCCACTCGTGGTCGGATGTTATCCCACTGTTTCTTGTGCTCGACGCGCAGGTAACGCTGTACGACGGGGAATCCCGCACGCTTCCGCTCGCCGATCTGTACACGTTGCGCGGCCAGCTCGCGGATTCGATTTTAACGAGTGTAAAGATTCCCGCATCGGCCGCTGGTGATTACGCAGCCTTCCACAAATTCAGCCGCACAGGATACGACATCGCTCTCTTGAACTGTGCCTGCTACGTACACGTGGAAGCAGGTCGCTGCACGGAGGCTCGTATCGCTGTCGGTGGAACGCCACGGCTCGCGGCGCGCCTCCCGCAAGTGGAAGACGCACTCCGTGCAGAAGCACTCCGTGCAGAGGCACCCCGTGCAGAGGCACTCAGCGGTGATACAATCGAGAAGATCGCGCGCATCGCGCAAGACACGACGGAGACCGCGAATGACAAGCGAGCGAGCGGCGAGTACCGTAAGCAGCTTGTCTACGCGGGCGTGAAACGATGCCTGCGACAGATCGCGGAGAAGCTGGAGGCGAAACGATGATCGACATCACTCTGACCATCAACGGAGAGAAGCGTCAGTTTGCGGTGAATCCAGGAGAAACGCTCCTCGAACTGCTGCGGCGTGAAGGTTACAAGAGCGTAAAGAAAGGATGCGAATCCGGCGACTGCGGCGCATGCACGGTTGTGTTGAACGGGCGCGCGGTCACCTCCTGCATCGTCTTCGCCGTTAAGGCAGATGGTGGAACGGTCCTCACGGCCGAGGGGCTGGAGACAAATGGCAAACTGCATCCGATCCAGGAGGCGTTCCTCGAAGAGGGAGCTGTGCAATGTGGCTACTGCACACCAGGGATGGAGATGGCGACCTACGATCTGTTGAGTCATACCCCCGATCCGAGCGTAACAGAGATCAAGGAGGCGCTCTCCGGGAACCTGTGTCGCTGCACGGGGTATGTCAAACAGGTGAAGGCGGTAAAGGCCGCGGCAAAGAAGCTGACCAAGGAGGCGAAATGATGGACGAGCGAAAGAAGGATTTCGCCACCGTTGGCAAGAGTGAACTGAAGGTGGATGGACGTGGATTGGTCACCGGAAAGCCGCTGTTCACGGCGGACATCGACCTTTCCAATACGCTTTACGTGAAGATCCTGCGCAGCCCGCACGCGCACGCGAAGATCGTCTCCATAGACACAAGCGTAGCAGAAGAAATGCCTGGCGTCGTCCTGGTGCTAACGCACAAGAACACACCGAGCACGCGTTACACCACCGCGGGGCAGGGGTTCCCCGAGCCTTCTCCCTACGACACGCGCATGTTCGACACGGTGGTGCGTTTCGTCGGCGATCGCGTCGCTGCCGTTGCTGCTGATAGCCTAGAGATCGCTGAAGCAGCGCTGAAGACAATCGTGGTAACCTACGAGAAACTGCCTGCCGTCCTATCGATCGACGAGGCGCTCGCCGATGGCGCGCCGGTTGTGCACGACGAAGAAGATTCCACCGGAATTTACGATGCTAAGCGCAACATCGTCGCCAACATCGATATCTTGGCCGGGGATGTCGAACGCGGATTCACCGAGTCGGATGTGATTGTGGAGACAACGTGCGAGACACAGTACGCGCAGCACACGCCAATCGAGCCGCACGTCGCACTCAGCTATCTTGCTCCTGACGATCGCCTTGTGTTGCGCACGAGCACGCAGGTTCCGTTCCACGTACGACGGATCGTGGCCTATGCGTTGGGGATTCCCGTGCATCAGATTCGTGTGATCAAGCCACGTGTAGGCGGCGGATTCGGCACAAAGCAGGAGATTCTCCTGGAAGTCGTTGCTGGCCTCATCACCCTACGCACACGGCGTCCGGCGCTGATAGAGCTAACGCGCGAAGAGGAGTTCGTCTCCTCGCGTACGCGCCACCCAATGCGGGTGCGGGTGAAGCTGGGAGCAAGAAAGGACGGGATGCTGAATGCTCTGGAGATGGAGGGAATCTCAAATACCGGTGCCTACGGAAGCCACGGCCTTACGGTGCTCTCCAACACCGGGTCGAAGACCCTTCCACTGTACAACAAGGCGCCAAACGTTCACTTCTACGGCAAAGCCGTGTACACGAACCTCCCCGTTCCCGGTGCCTATCGGGGTTACGGAGCGACGCAGGGCTACTTCCCGCTCGAGGTAGCGATGGATGAGCTAGCGGAGAAGCTTGGGATAGATTCAGTCGAGCTACGCCGGATAAACCACATTAGAGCCGGTGAGACCTCACCCATCTTCGTCAAGCTCGGTGAAGGACGCAAAGGGGTGGAACAGGTCATCGATAGCTGCGAGCTGGAGAAGTGCATCGACATTGGCGCGCAGAGGATCGGTTGGGCCGAGAAACACGGAAAAAAAACCCGCGAGGGTTCTTGGGTTCACGGCCTCGGGATGTCGGTGCACATGCAGGGTTCCGGGATTCCAGAGATTGACATGGGCGCGGCGACGATCAAGATGAACGAGGATGGATCGTTTAACCTTCTCATTGGGGCAACCGACTTGGGCACTGGATCGGACACGATCCTCGGCCAGATTGCAGCAGAAGTGCTCGGTGTTCCGCTTGAGAAGATCATCGTCTACTCCTCCGACACGGACTTAACACCGTTCGATGTTGGAGCTTATGCATCATCGACCACCTACGTCTCCGGCACAGCGGTCAAACGTGCAGCGGAGAAGGTGCGCGAGCAGATCATCGATGTGGCGGCAGAGATTCTGAACATCGATCGATCGCAGCTTACTATCGGCGATGAACAAGTACGTGCCCCGAACGGGAAGAGCGTCACGCTGGCCAAGGTGTGCGAGCAGGCGATGTACATCAAGGACCAGTTCCAGATCGGTGCCACCGCCTCAGGCTTGATGCACCAGTCGCCTCCTCCGTTTATGGCCAGCTTCGCCGAGATCGCCGTAGACACGGAGACGGGTGAACTAAAGATCCTAAACTACGTCGTCGCTGCCGATTGCGGCACGGTGATCAACCCGAAGATGGCGGAGGGACAAATGGAAGGAGCGATCGCCAATGGCATCGGCTACGCACTCACCGAGGAGATGCAGCTAAGTCCGACCGGTGGTGTGCGCAACCCGAACCTGTTCGACTATAAGATCCTCGGCATGCTCGACATGCCACCACTCGACGTGATCCTCGTCGATTCCTACGAGCCAACCGGGCCCTTGGGAGCGAAGTCTGTTGCAGAGATCGGGATCAACGCACCGATCCCCACACTTGCTAATGCCATCTACGACGCCATAGGCGTGCGGCTTACGAAGCCCCCGTTCACACCAGAGAGGATCCTTAAGGCGCTGCGGGAACAGTGATGGGTAATGCGTGATGAGAAAAAGCAACAGCAAGAGCTTTCTCTCGCAGAGATGCAAAGAACAGCCGCGGGGACTGGCTCGTTTTCTCCCCGCGAACGGCAAGAGAAAAAGTGCCTGTCCCCCTTTTCTCCGGAACTGGGAACGCAAGAGTGGATAAGAGAAGAAGGTGTTTGAACCTTAGAATTCAAAGCCTTCCTCAGCGCTCTCTGCGCCTGCCTGTGCGTGTGCGCACGCAGACAGGGCTTGAGTGAGCATTGCGAGCGGGCGTGAGGATAAGGCTTTATCTCTCGCAGAGACGCTGAGGCGCAGAGAACAGCAGAAACCCAGTCATGGGTAATGCGTAAAGAGTAATGAGATCCAGAGGTACGGTTAGGAATTCAGGTTGCGTGCTAGACTGAAGACTCTAGGCTGGAGACCGATGATTGCCCAGCTTTCTCAGCGCTCTCTGCGCCTGCCTGTGCGTGTGCGCACGCAGACAGGGCTTGAGCGAGCATTGCGAGCGGGCGTGAGAAATGCTTGTGCTTCTCGCAGAGACGCTGAGGCGCAGAGAAGAGCCGGGGGGACTGGCTCGTTTTCTCCCCGCGGATGGCAAGAGAAAAAGTGCCTGTCCCCTTTTTCCACCACGAAGAGGAGTAGGAGGTAATCTCCTTCGTTGCGGTCGTGAGGCCACAGGTATCTTGTGGTAGTATTCTTGGAGGCGAGGTGATAGTTGTGAGGCGAAAAACGTTTGCGGATGGGGTAACACTTCTTGGAATCATCTTTATTGCAAGTCTAATGACGCTAGCAAACAGCGCTCCCATAGCGAGCTTCTCGGTATCCGTAGGAGAGAACGGATCGTACTCCGTGCTGTTCGATGCCACTTCA
>JAYEFP010000225.1:0-5445 GCA_034715975.1 Candidatus Bipolaricaulota bacterium
ATTGACTCCGCACGCCTCTCCCTCCACAGAGGAGGGGATCAGCCTGGCTGGCCTTCGGGTACGTGATTACGGGGATGTTTTCGTCGATCTTGATTGGAAGCGTTATTTCACAACGGTTGAGGCACGCGCGCAGCAAGTTCTGAATCACCCCATGGCAATATTTCTGGGCGGCGATCACTCTGTTACCATTCCGCTTACGCGAGCTTTCAGTGGTGTGGTGAATGGCAGGTTCGGAATGGTCCACATCGACGCGCACCTCGACCTCGCTGACTCCTTTGAGGGATCCCTTTGGTCGCATGCCTGCACGCAGCGAAGGGTGTTGGAGCTTCCTAACATCGATCCGCGGCACCTGGCATTCGTTGGCATCCGCTCATTCATGGATGACGAATCGGAGTTCCTTGCCGCTCATCCGGAGATCGGAGTTCACACAGCACGCGATGTCTACGCGAGGGGAATCGATGATGTTGCTCGATCCGTTGTTGAGCAATTGCGAGACGTAGATGCCGTCTACGTGACACTCGATATCGACGCCCTCGACCCAGCGTTCGCTCCGGGGACGGGTACGCCCGAGGCGGGTGGCCTATCGACACGTGACGTGTTGGAGCTTCTGCGGAGAGCCTTCTCTGATCTACCGGTGTGTGCCCTCGATATCGTGGAGGTCTCGCCACCGCTCGATCACTCGGACATCACCTCCGTTGCTGCAATCAAAGTAATCTACGAAGCGTTCGGCTGGGTGCATGCGAAGCAGATTGATTCGGCAATCTAGCAGCCTCTCCAGCGGTGTGAGCGCGTGTAGATCAAGCTGGACAGGTGACTGCTGATGCGCTATCTTACTTAGCCGTAATTCGATCGTTCGAGGGTTCACATGAAAAGAGCTTTTATCAGTCTGTTCATCGCCGTATCCGTCGCCATGCTCGGCGTGGGGATTATAGCTCCGATCTTGCCTCTGTACGCCAAGACCTTCTCCGCGACCGGCGTTTCCATTGGGCTAGTATTTGCCGCCTTCTCCCTCTCCCGCAGCTTGCTTGGGCCGATCCTTGGGCGCTTCTCCGATCGGATTGGACGGAAGCGAATGCTCGTCATCGGGTTGGCCGGATACGCCGGGATCTCGATTCTGTATGCTATCGCCGCCAGTCTGTGGCAACTCGGCCTGTTTCGCCTCCTACAGGGAGCAGCATCGGTGATGGTCACTCCGATCGCGCAAGCCTACATCGGTGACATCACCCCACCCGGGAAGGAGGGAAGGTACATGAACGGGTTCTACTCCGCGATGTTCCTCGGAATGGCCCTCGGTCCGCTCCTCGGCGGGAGCCTGAGCGCAGCCTTCTCCTACCAGGCAGCCTTCTACGGAATGGGGGGATTGAGCACGATTGCGCTCCTCCTCGTGGCGCGCACGGTTCCGACCGACCATGTCCACCGTGAGGAGCGGAGGAGTAAGAGCGATGAGATCGTTCCGCTGCGTGATGTGATGCGAAATGACGGTGTGAAGGCGATATGCGTCTACGTCGCAACGCGTGGCTTCTGGAGGCAGGGATTCAACACGTTCTACCCCTTATTCGCAACAGCAAGCGCTGGGCTGGGAGAGGCGAGCATCGGCCTTGTCCTATCCGTGTACATGCTCGGTGGTGGGTTGTTACAGATCCCGTTTGGATTTCTCGCCGATAGACTCCCTCGATTTCCTCAGATTATCCTCGGGAGCGTCGGAGCACCACTCCTACTGCTCGCCGTCCCGTTCGTCCATCGGATGCACGGGATCGTGACGATCATGTTCGCAATTGGAGCGCTCTCCGCCCTATCGCGGGCCTCGATCCTCGCATTTCGAACCGAGCTTGGTCGGACGCATGGGATGGGGACCCTCGCCGGGCTACAGGGATCGGCCTTCGCCGCCGGCCAGATGATCGGTCCGCCAACCTCCGGGCTGATCGCTGATACACTCGGCCTATCCGCGGTCTTCCCGTTTGGAAGTGCAGTTGGCCTCTTAGGATCAGGATTCGTCCTCATGTGGTTCCGCAGCTGGCGTAGGAGTGGATTTCCCGGAGCCACTAAGGCAGAATGAAACAACAGCCGAGCGGCAAAGATCGAGGGCCGCCATCCCTCCAATAGTCGCAGTCATTACGTGCCTTCAGTCTTGCAGATAGGGACCTCCTAATGTATGCTAATGCCTCGTTTCGTAGTGGAAAAGGGAGGCAGAAGATGCCATTTGGAGATGGAACCGGACGGAGAGGACGTGGTCGTGGACGCGGCCTGGGGATGGGGCAAGGTCGTCGACTGAGCTCCCAAACGCAGTTAGCACAAACGGCTGCGATCACACTAAACTCCGAGAAGTGCATCGGTTGCGGCAAGTGCGTATCTGTTTGCCCGACTGGCGCTCTGTCGCTCGCTGATGGAAAGGTGAAGCTTGATCAAGCGCGCTGCAAAGGATGTCGTGTGTGTGTAGATGTATGCCCAACGGGAGCGATTACATGAGCAATGAACAGCGAAGAAGGATCCAACTGGCCATCGCCTGTGAGGGGCAACAAGTTCCCCGCAGGCACTTCGGAGATTGCCCTGAGTTTCTCGTGTATGAACTTCATGAAGATGGTGAGTATCGCCTCATCAAGACGCAGAGCAACACATCACCTGAAGAGAAGCGCCATGCTGACCCCGAGAAACTGAAGGGAGTTGCGGGTCTTCTCTCTGGCTGCGAGGTGTTGGTCAGCGGACTTCAAAGCCCGAATTTCGCGCGCATTCGCGACACAAGACCGATTCAGCCAGTGGTTACGAAGGAAGAGACACTCGCGGGGACACTAAGCGCATTGGGGAAGGCCTTCGAAGAGCTTTTCCAACTTGTGAGCGCTCGTCGCCGGGGAGAACGCCCCGCGGTAATACTGACCGTCGCTAACGCTAACAAAGAATAAGGGGCCGCTTCGCGCGACCCCTTTGATACGGCTGTTGCTACCGCTGAAATAGCGAGAATCTACAGGTGCTCTTGAACCTCAGCTAAGAGTTCCTCCGCGTGTACCTGCGAATAGGCATTCATGAACGGGAACTTGTCCCCCACCGGATCGTCAATGATGCTCTGCAGGATGCGTGCCGCGTCTTCCCACTGCTTCTTCGGCATCAGGTAGAACTCAACGAAGAAGGAACGGTTCTCAAAGTACTCATCCGCACCCACGACCTTCTCCTCATCAGTGCAGTAGCCGGGTTCGTCGACCACGTGGCAGAGGAAGGCAAGAGCCTTGTTCATGTCTTTGCCGATCGGAAGGCCGGAGTAGTACGCACCATACGAGCGGTAGATACCACCTAACAGGTAGTCTGTGTCAAGCTCAAGAAGGCGATCCATGATCGCTCCAGTCCGCTTAGTCACGCCGGCCATCACCGCTTGCAGTGGATGCTTTTGTGCCACACGCAACCAGTTGGAGTTTGTCCAATACAGGGCGGCGGCGTCCGTTTCCGCAGCGGCTGCGCTATCGAAACGGCTCTTCTCCAGTTCGGTAAAGCCTGAGTTCATGCGCAGGCTCTTTAACCCCCAATTTTTTCCCTTACTGTAGATATCCTCATTGTCAGATGGGTCGACAAATACGTTTCCCAGGGTATAGTATGCTTGCGACAACATGTTGACGATATCCTTCAGTGATATGTCGATAGCGAGCGTGCCTACCGCGTCCTCATTTGTCTCATCCACGTCGGTCGTCACCCCTAATGCAACCTTGAATGCATCGATGATCCCCAGTAGCTGCGCATGCCCGGCATCGGAGTTCTCGATTGTAAAGCTGTCATTCTGGTAATACGACAGGGCAGTGTCGAGATTCATCGATACAGGCTCCACCTGGGCGACTACGACGGCGCCACCAAACAACAACAGAGAAAGACTCACGATCAATAACTTCTTCATATTCTCCTCCTTAGAAAACCTTGACTATTTCGACTAGTTGATGAGATAACTCATCTCTTGTACCACATTTGCACACTTTACCGATGCTCGTTCACTTGATCAAGTAGCTCTGTTGCCAACTGTTGATCGAGAGCGTTGTAGAGCGGGTATACCTCTCCAATCGGATCGTCGATGATGGTCTGCAGAACTCGCGCCGCCTCTTCCCATAGTTCTTTTTCCATCAGGTAGTATTGGGCAAAGATAAGCCTATTCTCGAAGTATGCATTGCAATCCGGATTAATTGGACAATCCGTACAGTCGCTGCAGTATTCCGGCTCATCGATCACGGGGCAAATGTAGGAGAGTGTTCGCGGCAGATTCTGCCCGAACTTCATTAGGGGAAACGGCGGGAGTCCTCCCCAGAAGGCGGCAAGGGAGCGATATGGTCCATAAGCGACGTACGTTTTATCGATGACGAGGGAACGCTCGGTGAGCGCCAGTAACTTCGGCGGATCCTTACGTACAATTGCTCCCAGCTTATCGAACTCATCCTTACGCGCCCAATTGGCGTAGGTCCAGTAGAGTGCGGCAACATCGGTCTCCTCATTGACGGCAGCGACGAAGTCATGCCTCTTCTCCTCGGTGGCGAAGTCCGGATTCATGCGCAGACTCTTCAGCCCCCACAGCCGGCCCATATCGAATGCCCTTGCTGCGCCATCCACATCGCGGAGGAACACGTCACCTAGGGTATAATAGCACTGAGAAAGTTTGTTCACCCAATTCTTTTGCTCAGGCGCAATCGGAAGCGCCATGTATGCATCTTCGTCCGTGTCATCGAACGATGGAGTGACGCCGAGTGCATCTTCGAAGGCTTGGATAGCCTCCTCTAGCAGCGCTTGCCCACCCGCGTTGTACTCGATCATGATGTCGGAACTCTCAGGAAAGAGTTCCAGCGCCTCATTGACGGTCATTGCCAAGGCGGAAGAACCGACAACTACTAACAACAATAACGAAAACAACAGCACCTTTCTCATGGATCCCCCCTCATCTCTTGGATCTTCCGGACAAACTTTACCTGATCATCGCCCTCGCGCACAAATCATGTGATGCCAAGCGATCCTCTCAAGCGAGAGTTGCAACCGGCGCAAGACGTGGTATATTTTCACGGTTGCAATACCTATGGATTAAGGAGGATAGCATGGCTGACCCAAAAGTAGATAAGGATCTCTGTATCAGTTGCGCTCTGTGCGAGCAGGTTTGCCCTGACGTATTCGAGATGGGATCAGATGGTACGGCGCAGGTAAAGGCCGGCGCTGATGTCAACGCTGCCTGCATTCAAGAAGCAGTGGACCAGTGCCCGGTGGGCGCAATCAGCGCTTAGCACATGTGTCGAGCCGGTAACGCCGGCTTATTAGGACGAAAGAAGAGGCGTCACACTTTCTCTGTGACGCTTCTTCTTTTTCTTGGTTCCTCGCTGTTTCGAGTGGGTAGCTGAAGAAACGGTAGTGAATAAGGCGCCTCTCGCAAAGATAGAGACACAAGACGAGGAACGGTGAATGCGAAGCTCGGAACGTTGGAAGCTGATAGCTGAG
>JAYEFP010000226.1:0-5409 GCA_034715975.1 Candidatus Bipolaricaulota bacterium
CACGGGCGGATTGAGAAGCGGATCTACGTAAAGTCTGACGATCACACGAACGTATCCGTCACTCTTCGGCTGACCGGAGTTGTCAATTCAGCACAACCGTTCCACATGACGATCGGTAACTTGGAGTACATGTTCTACCTTCTTGTCGACCTGCGCGATGCGGATACATATGCCGATGCACACCTTATGGGAGCGATAAACGTCCCGGTCGACAAGCTTTCCGAGTGGACCGACCGCTTACCGAAGAAAGCACTAGTAATCCTCTACGACGAGGACGGAACGTTGAGCGACCCGGCGGCGAAGGCATTGAATGATCAGGGCTTCTCGAGCGTGAAGAGCCTGATGGGTGGGCTTGATGAGTGGATGAATGTGCTCGGGGATGAGTTCATCCTGCGGGCGGACCAGTGAACGGGGAACGCAGAAGGCGGAAGGCGAGAGCAACGGCAAACTTGGAACTCTAGAGAAGACGTTGGAGGAACTTGGTACATGTCGCATGTGAGGAGGAAGGATGATTGGGATTAGAACGTCAGGACGAAGGGTATCCGCGGGCCCGTTTGTGTTGGTCACCTGTGCCTTGATTGTGGGATTTTCCATCATCAGCTACGGGACGGAGCTTGTGCTCTTCTATGAGGATGGCTGCCCACACTGTGCACGCATCGAGAGCTTTCTCGAACGGATTGAGCCGGATTACCCACAGCTCGATATTCTCCACTACGAGATCCACGATCCGGATGCGCACAACCTATTGGGTCGCCTTCTCTCCGCCTATAATGCGAAGCTTGGCTCTGTCCCCATCATTTTCGTTGGTGACCTGGCCATGGTCTCTGATACCTTCTATCGCCTTTCCGATTCGTTGGCGGCGTCGCCGACGACGCTGAGCGGACGCACCGCAGAGATGAAGCTCGAACAAGTGATCACAGAGGCGATCGATGCGAATGCTCCTTCTCCTTTGGCCAAGGCGGAGGAGGCAACCGGGAGCGCATTGACGAGGAAGCTGACGATCCCCGTTGTTATTCTTGCTGCTGCTGCGGACTCGGTGAACCCTTGCACGTTTGCCGTCTTGGTCCTCCTGCTGGGAACGCTCCTCGTGGCAGGGAAGAAAGGGAAGATGTGGCAGGCGGGATTCGCGTTCATCGCTGCAATCTACATCTCCTATTTCTTGATGGGAATTGGCATCTTCTCGGCGATTCAGGCGGCTGGGGTGCAACGACCGTTCATTCTTGCCGTCTCTGGTCTTGCCATCCTTCTGGGACTGTGGAACACGAAGGATTTCTTTGCCTACGGCAAGTGGTTCACAATCGAGGTTCCGAAGCGTTGGCGCCCGTTGGTAAAAAAGATCACCTCCTCTGTTGTCTCCGTGCCGGGGGCCTTCGCTGTCGGGATAATCGACTCGCTTTTCCTCCTTCCATGCTCTTCTGGTCCTTACATTGCTATCCTTGCGCTCCTGTCAAAGACAACAAGCAGATCGCATGGGATTGGCCTTCTCTTGCTTTACAACTTGATCTTTATTCTTCCGCTCCTCATCATCACTCTTGCTGTTTACTTCGGGTATACGACCACAGCACGGGCTGAG
Organism: Candidatus Bipolaricaulota bacterium; assembly: GCA_034715975.1. Lineage (GTDB taxonomy): Bacteria > Bipolaricaulota > Bipolaricaulia > UBA7950 > UBA9294 > M55B144. Next base: position 1,574 of record JAYEFP010000226.1, read on the forward strand.
AGGTGGCGATCGGAGCGATTGGGTAAGCTTCACCTGATATCGGGTATCATTATGTTCCTGCTGGGCGCGGGGATGATCATCGCCGTACAGTTGGGATACATGTAGGAGGGATAAATGATGAGGAAGCGAGCATGGTTGGTCGTACTGGTTGTTCTGCTCACGATCGGGGTGACTTCCTATACGCAGGTGCAGACATCGTCGGAGCTGCCCGACCAGCAAGAGCCGGTGCAGACTGCATCGCAGACCGTCACGCCACCAGTTGAGACGCCGAATGCGTCCGCGCCGCTGATTGTCGTCTTCTATGAAGAGGGTTGCCCAAACTGCGTGCGCATGGAGGGGCTCCTTGATGCCCTGCTGGTTGGCCATGAGGATGTACCTGTCGCACGCTACGAAATAAACACCCCCGGGAGCAGTGCCCTGTTATGGGAACTCGCCGCGCACTACGGAATTATGGCGACACAGCTTCCTGTGATCTTCATCGGCGAGCAGGCGATCATCGGTGCCGGCAGCGCGCAGGAATTCAACCTGCGCACGGCGGTGGGTGACTGCGTTCAACTTGGCTGCCCTTCGCCTCTCGAATTTGTGGAGGGTGGACAGGCTGTCTTGCGAGATCTTCTCATCGTAGGTGCGTTTGTCGGGCTCTTTATCGCGCTGCTGATATTCCAGGGTATGTAGAGTGGTTGCCTCTATCTGGTAACAAAGATGTGATATACTGGCAACAGGAGGGACCAGAGGGCGTGCCAGAAACTGAGACAAAGCGATTTGCTAATCTTTCGAACGAACGGCTGATTGAGCTGTTGCGCCATGTGTCTGAAAAGAGCACTAATTCAGCCTATGTATCGCACCTGCGTGAAGAAATGATAGAGCGTAACGTTGGCCTCGTGAAGTCGATCGCGGTGTCTTTTCTCAACTCCGGAGAGCCGCTAGATGATCTTGTGCAAGCGGGATACATTGGTTTGCTGAACGCGGTTGCCAACTTTGATTTGGCGCGCAGTGTCCGCTTCTCTACCTATGCAAGTTACCTCATCAAGGGAGAGATACGTCACTACATTCGCGATAAGCACTCGACCATCCGCATTCCGCAATGGGTGCAGGCGATGGGTAAGAAGCTAAAGGAGGTCGAGAATGGGTTCTTTCAGAAGAATGGACGTCCGCCTCGCATCGCCGAACTCGCGATGCTCATGGACCTAACAGAAGAGCAGGTGGTTGAGCTGCTGCGCGGCCGCAATGTGATGTCGTACGTATCCATCGATGAAGATCGGCGCAGTGAGGATCCACGCCCTCCAGCGCCATCCGTCTCCAGAATGTACGAGAAGGGAACGAGTCCGCCGTCTGACATGCACATGCGAATTGCTGTTACCATAGAAAAACTGGCACAGATGCAGCAGCAGGTGATCAAGGGATTGTTCTACCAGGGGAAGACGCAAGCAGAGATCGGTGAGGAGCTGAACATCTCACAGCGACAAGTCTCCCGGGTGAAGGCAGAGGCGCTGCAAGAGGTTAAGGGAAAGGTGCTCGGGGATCACAATGGGTAGATCGCACAATACTGTGCGGGCAATCGCTCGCAGAGCTAGCTAAAAGAATCTAATCCTAGGCATAATCAAGGTAGAAAATGGACACCGACACGAACGATCTACTTAGCTTAATAGGAAACTCAATCGAGAATCTGAGTGAGTGCATCGCGCTCTTCGATCAAGCGCAGCCCGCTGACGGAGTGAAGAAGCTCTCATCAGTCGTAACACAGATTGAGGCCTATCTGCAGGAGATCGATGCTGATCCCATTCTCGGATTGGCATCCGTCGATCGAGGAGAGATCGAGGTGCGCCTGCAGAGCATCGAGACCGACGTGACGACGATCATCTCCGATTTGGGCGACCAAGAGCACGAACACATGGCCCAGCAACCCTGATCGCTAGTTGTGGTCGGCGGAATACCCACTCTCAGTTTGCGTTACCTGTATTTTTGTTGTCTCTCCCGATTGCACTATGACATTTTCCAGGACAAGCGGCGGGTTACTCAGGAGAACAATGCGGTATGATCCAGGCGGAAGCTGTGGACCGGGCTCGCCAAGGACTCCATCGAAGACCTCCGCTCCCTGAGCATCGAAAACCTGGTAGCGTACTCTTATTATGCTCTGCAATGCAGTTCGTAACTGTTCGCTGCTCTGAGCATCGTAGTAGGTGCCGTGCGTTGCATCAGCGATTTCCCGCAGCTTATCCGCCGTGCCATTCTGCCTGGCGACATCGAAACCGACGACGTCGATCCGTAAATCGTAGCCGGCTGCAAGCAGATCCTTTGCTGCCTGGACGGGCTTCCCGTGACACGTTTCCTGACCGTCGCTGACCAAAAGAATCAACTTCTTGTCGGGGATGCTAGTGAAGTCGCTCTTCGCTTGTTCCAGCGTGTAGGCAATCGGAGTAGGCCCGCCGGTGGAGATGCCTACGATTGTAGCGTGCAACGCAGTGCGATCAAGCTGGGCAATTGGGAGAAGAAGCTGGCTGTTCTCGCATCCACCAAATATGCGTAAGCCGACATCCATCCCATCCGGAAGATCAGCCACGAGGTCTGAGAGGACTTGTTTGGCGACAACGATCTTCGTTGATCCTTCAAATGATTCGCTCATGCTCGACGAGGTGTCAAGGATGATGAGCAGGTTTTGCGGTGCTCCTCCGACAGACAAGGCAAGTGCTCCAGCGGGGAGAAGTTCGAGTGAACCAAGCAGCTCTCCGCGCTCCTGTACAGCCACGGGAGCACCCATCGCGCCGACCGCATCTATGCTCGGGCCCGGACACGGAGAACGATCCTCATCGGCGGGCACATCCGAGAGTCGCACAAAATGGAATGTCTGCTCAGAAGAGATAAACGGAGCGATATCGATGGCTGCTGGATACCCGGTGGCTTCCCCCACAAGGATATAGTTGTTCCCATCGGCGCTGATCTCTACTCGGCAGAGCTTGTCGTTGGTGATGTAAACGAAGAGGTCATCGCCCGCCACGTCGCGAAGGATATTGTCGGTGAATTCAAGGATCAGTGATCCACGTGCATCGATCTCACTCAAGCGGAACCCAAGGGCAACGGCACATGGATCGCACCCGGCGCAGCTTTGGCATGCGTTGCCGCAACAATCGGGGGGATCAAGGGCAGCACTAGCATCCGCGTATGGCCGATCGACACAGCTTGCAGCGACGTACGAAATCACTCGATCCGCAAAGGAAAGATCACCCAGCGGGAATGTCACGCCCGCATATGTCGTTGGTTGAGCAACCGCCACACTGGCTACGACAGCCACCACTAGAAGCGCAATTGCGCCTATGATCAGTTCTCGATATTTGCTGCGCATCAAAACCACCTCCGATCGCTTACAGCATGATTGCGATTCCATCATAGGACGATTCGGGGTAAATGACAAGTAGTGCACCACAAGCGGTGCCTTGCAAGTGTTGCCGGCACGAGCGCTTGGATAATACAGATTCGTGTTGTTCGTGATTCTGTTTATCCAACATGACTGGAGTGCGCCCCTTGTGACTATCAAGGGCAAGGTGACTTTCGCGTTGGAGATTCAAGTACATCACGAATAGCGCGAATGATGGGAATGGCACGAATAGATACACAGCATCTCTCAGATGAAGGTCCTCATTCGAGTAATTCGTGATTCATCTTTGGCATTCCTGGTTCCATTTCTTGTTGCACCAGCGACCATTGTTCTGAGGCATGTTGACAGGCTCCTCTCTGCAGGCTAAGATGATCGTTGTTGCCGAGGTGGCGGAATTGGCAGACGCGCATGGTTGAGGGCCATGTGGACATAAACGTCCGTGCGGGTTCAAGTCCCGCTCTCG
>JAYEFP010000227.1:0-5372 GCA_034715975.1 Candidatus Bipolaricaulota bacterium
GCGAGAACTGATCGAGATGATCCCTGGGCTCAGGCTTGTGGAGATGCCGCGTAACCGCGATAACTCCTTCTGCTGTGGGAACGGCGGCTTCGTTCGCTATGACTACGAGGAAATGTCGGTGGAGAGCGAGCTCGACAGATTCTCTGAGGCGGAAGCAACGGGGGCGGACGCAGTGGTGAGTGCGTGTCCAGCTTGTCAGAGTGGACTTCTTGATGCCAAGAGCAAGGCTGGATCGAAGGTAGAAGTCCTCGACATCCTTGAACTTCTCGCCAAGGCACTACAGGAGGGATGAGGAATACATGGATCAGTTGAAGAAGCGTCGTGAGGACGCGGCGAACATGTGGGAGATGACAAGCCTCTCCGGAGTGAAGGTCTACCCCATGCGCGCCGCCGTGCAAGCGATGATCAATCAGGGATACAAGATGGATGCCGGTCTTGAGCTCCTCCAACATGCTGAGAAATGCTATGCGGATGGCAACCGGGACATGCTTCTTGTCTGGGTCGCTCGCATCAACAAGGAGATCCACCTTGCGTTGGAAAAGGACAAGAACATCGGACCCACGACTTTCGGCGAAATGGCGGCTTTGCTCCCTCAGCCTCCGAAAGGGATTCCCGGTATGATCACCGATTCGGAGTATCTCGATCGAGTGAAGGGAGGATGGATAGGAAAGTGTATCGGCACGGCGCTGGGGGATCCGGTCGAAGGCTGGACGAGCGATATGATCCGTTCCCGCTACGCGACGGTCAATGACTACCTCGTTCCACCAAAGGTGGAGAACGATGATACAGCCTACCCGATCCTTGTGCTCCATGCCCTGGATGAGTACGGCCCCTCGTTTACGAGCGAGCAGCTGGCGTTGGAATGGGTGGAGCACCTGCCGTATGCGTTCACGGCAGAGATGAGCGCATTGGAGAACGTCAAAGCAGGGATCATGCCGCCAGAGAGCGGGCGATTTCGAAATCCGTGCAGTGAGTGGATTGGCGCACAGATGCGCGGCGAGATAAATGGATTGCTGACACCGTTTCGCCCCGATCTTGCCGCAGAGCTCGCCTTCCGCGATGCGATCATCTCGCATCGACGAGAGGGGATCTACGGCGAGGTCTTCTGTGCCGCCCTTATCAGCATTGCCTTCTCCGACCGGTCGATCGAGGATATCCTGCGGCTGGCGCTGGAGTTCGTCCCGCCAGAGAGTCGCTTTAGTGAGGTAGTTGAACGCACTATCAGGTGGTGCAATGAAATAGGGGACTGGAAGGGCGTGCTAGCAAAGATCCAGCAGGAGCTAGGCCATTACCACTGGATACATACTTTCCCCAATATCGCCACTGTAGTCACGGGCCTGTTATTGGGAGAGGGGGATTTCGAGAAGTCTCTCACAACTACACTCATGTGTGGATTTGATACAGACTGCTCGACCGGACAGGTTGGTGGCCTTCTCGGCACCGTCCTTGGATACGAGCGCATTCCGGATAAATGGAAGGACCCTGTAGGGAAGGAGTTCGAAAGCTACGTGATTGGCTTTGAGAAGATGAGCTTTGCAAGACTGAGCGAATGGACGGCACAGTGGGGCAAGCAAATTGTCGGGCCGGTCATCCGTAGCACATGAGTTCACAGAAGAGAGGTGAATCTGGACAAGTGATCAGTGTGTTGGGAAGTATCAACATGGACCTCGTTACTGAGGTCCCACACCTTCCTCAGCCGGGAGAAACCGTCCTCGGTCACCGCTTCAACCGCTACCCCGGCGGGAAGGGGGCGAATCAGGCTGTGGCTGCGGCACGTCTTGGTGGACAGGTCTCCTTCTATGGGAAGATCGGCATCGATCCCTTTGGGGAGGAGCTGTTGAACAGCCTGGCAGGAAACGGAATCGATGTGAGTGCGGTCGAGCGGGAGGAGAGACTATCGACAGGGATTGCCAGTATCTGGGTGAGTAGAGATGGTGAGAACGTCATTGCCTATACCCCGGGTGCGAATGCCCGTGTAGATGCCGCTTATATAGACCGGGTGCTTCCAACGATTGCAAGATCGGACGTCCTCCTTCTTCAGCTTGAGATTCCTCTGGAAACGATCGATCACCTATTGCGACGATTACCATCGACACATCCTCGGGTGATCTTCGACCCGGCTCCGGCGCAGGATGTCTCGTCCGTCTTTCTTGAGAGAGTCGATTTTCTGACCCCAAATAAAGGGGAGTTGGTTGCTTTGACTGGGGAACACGATCTAGAGGCAGGAGCGCGCAGGCTGCTGGAACTTGGTGTGAAACATGTAGCCTGCAAGGCGGGCGAGGAAGGGGCATATCTGTTTGATCGCGATGGCATGCGCATGTTCCCCTCGTTTGGCGTCACCCCGATCGATACCACTGCGGCTGGGGATGCGTTCAACGGTGCCTTGGGATGGGCGCTTGGAGATCGTTCCCTACCGGACGCGATTCGCTGGGCGAATGTTGTTGGTGCGTTGGCCACCACCATCAGAGGAGCACAGCCTTCACTACCTACGCTAGCCGAGGTCGAGAGGTTCAAGTTGGCGAGCAAGAAGATATGAAATGAACGTGCGCAAGACTGGATATGTCGATCTATCGGCTCACGCGATTGAGCTAGTGGATACACAGGCAGCGGCGATCGGATCCTACTTAGGCGGGCGAGGTTACGCTGCAAGCATCCTGTATGATCTGGTCGGGAAAGACGTTGAACCAGAGAGTCGGGAAAATGCCCTGATCATCTCCTCTGGACTCTTTTCCGGAACACCGTGGCCTGCTGCGTCCCGTTATCACCTTACCTTCCGTTCTCCTCTCACTGGAATCTATGGCTACGCCAATGCTGGAGGGAAATTCGGTCCATACCTGGCTGCGTGCGGATTTGATGCAGTAGTGGTCCAAGGTTGGGCGGATAGGCCGGTGTATCTCTTGATTGACAAGCTCAGTATTCGAATTGAGCCTGCTGACGAACTGAGGGGTAAGACCACCGGAGAAACAGAAGCGCTCCTGCACGCGAAGTACCCCGATGCCGCTGTGGCGAGCATCGGGCCGGCGGGAGAGAACGGTGTCCTCTTCGCTAGTGTGATGAACGACGGAGGACGAGCGGCAGCACGGACAGGGGGAGGGGCGGTCTTCGGGGCAAAGAATCTGAAGGCAGTGGTAGTGATCAAGAACAGGCCGGGACCGGTGCCAAGAGAGTTTCTCTCTCTGATGCGCGCTGCTACCAAGAAAATCCTTGCTAGCCCAGCAACAGACAATTATCACCGATGGGGTACACCGATCCTCGTTGATATTAAGAACTATGTGGGTGATCTACCCACGAAGAACATGCAGTTGGGGCAGGTTCCGTTCGTCGATCGAATCAATGCTGAAGCGCTTGAGCGTTTCAAGGAGAAGACCGAAGGCTGCCTTGGCTGCCCGATCCGCTGTGCGCGTGTTTCCAGGATCGATGAAGGGAAGTACCGCTGTCGCACCGCTGGACCGGAATACGAGACGATCGACGCGTTCGGGGGCAAGTGCTACTGCAGTGACCCGCAAGTCATTATCTACGCCAATTTCCTATGCAACGAACTGGGAATGGACACGCTTTCTACTGGTGCAGCGATAGCGTTCGCCATGGAGTGCCATGAGAAGGGGTTGTTGTACAGCAATGAATTGGATCTCTCCTGGGGAAACGGCGAAACGATCATCGCCCTGATCAACCAGATCGCGGGACGGGAAGGTCTAGGGGCTCTTCTAGCACAGGGGACACGGCGTGCGGCTGCGGAAATCGGGGGTGAAGCGTACCGGTATGCGATGCAGGTGAAAGGCCTGGAGATCCCGTCTCAGGAGCCGCGTGTGGCCAAGGGGTTTGGCCTGGGGCATGCTACCTCTAACCGTGGCGCTGATCATCTGTACGCTCTCCCAACGATCGATGTGGCATGCCTCGAGCAGGTGGGGCGGGATCTCCTTCCAGATACCATGCCCGATCTGCTGGATACGGATAACGAGCGCTACAAGCCTGATCTTGTCGAATTCAGCGAGAGATACTGTGCAGTCGCTGATTCGCTAGGGGTTTGCAAGTTCAGCACGGTGGAGAATTACCAGCTTTACCCTAAGGACTTGGCGCGGGGAATCAGCGCCCTTGGGTGGAAGATCAAAGCAGATGAGCTGCTGCAAATCGGGGAACGGATCATTAATCTGGAACGGATGTACAATGTGCGTCTCGGACTGTCCGCAAGGGACGATCGCCTTCCCTCTAGATTCACTGACGAATCCCTCCCGGTTACGCACGACAGGATTACCGTCATGCACAAGATCAATGACTTCGATACCATGTTGAAACGGTACTACCTGCTGCGCGGATGGGATGAGAATGGTATTCCCACCGATGAGAAGCTGCGTGAGCTTGGCCTTGACGGACTAGTCCAGGAGGGATGATGCAGATAAGTGGCGGTTATATGGGAAGGTACCTGCGGGTGGACCTCAGTGAGGGAACGATTGAAGAACACGAGGTTACATCGGAGATGGCCCGCGCATTCCTGGGTGGGAACGGATTTGGCGTCAAGATTCTCTGGGATGAAGTCTCTCCTTCGGTCGATCCGCTATCGCCGGAGAATGTGTTGGTTATCGCCACCGGTCCGCTTGTGGGCACGGCCTGGCCGACCTCCGGACGGATGGAGGCGATCAGCAAGTCTCCGCTTACCGGAATCTATGGCGATTCGAACTGTGGAGGGTACTTCGGACCGGAGCTGAAGTTTGCCGGATACGACATGCTGGTTATCACTGGCGCTGCCGATCGGCCGGTCACGCTGTGGATTGAGCAGGAGAAAGCTACCCTAGAGGATGCCAGCAGTTTGTGGGGGCTGGATACGATCGAGACTGAAGCAGCTATCAGAGAACAGAAAGGCGATGATCAGATAAAGGTCGCCTGCATCGGTCCTGCCGGGGAGAACGGGGTCCGCTACGCCTCTATTCAAGTGACCCCCAACCGAAGCCTTGCCCGCAGCGGGATTGGGACAGTGATGGGATCAAAGAACCTCAAAGCGATCGCAGTACGAGGAAAGGGAAAGGTTTCAATCGCACACCCTGCGGAATTTGGCCGTCTTTCTCGCGCTATGCATGAGCGGATCAGAAAGAACGAGTTCTATCCTGCCCTTGCTCGCTATGGTACGTCCGGATTGGTGATGATCATGAACGAGATTGGTCGCTTTCCCACCAACAACTTCCAAGCGGGGGATTTCACCCTTGCTGAGAAGATCGGCGCGGAGATTCTCCATGACAAGTACTGGGTCAAGGACGATGGATGCTTCGCGTGCCCGATCCGCTGTGACAACATCTATCGGGTGAGCGAGGGAGAGTTCGCCGGGACCGTTACGTCGAGCTTCGAATACGAGACACTGAGTTCGTTGGGATCGGGGGTCG
>JAYEFP010000228.1:0-19132 GCA_034715975.1 Candidatus Bipolaricaulota bacterium
GCACCTGCTGAACAAGAGTTCCTAAGTACACACGCCCTCCGGTCCAACCCAGGCCGAACAGGAAGAAGACGCCAAGCGCGATCGGTAGGGAGAGCCAGAACCCGAGCACGATGAAGCTAAGGGAGTAGAGGGCAGCTCCGCCGAGCCACGCAATCACCTTGGGCCAGCGGGCACCGATCGTTGCAGCAACAAGGCTTCCGGCAAGCAGCCCGCCTATCGTCAGACTCTGGAAGAACCCGTATCCCTCTGATCCGGCGCCGACGGCCTTTGCTACTAATGGAGCCATGAAGAAGAGCGGGGCAAAGACGATCCCTGTTGACAGATTTAATAGAGCATAGCGTCGTAGCAGTCGTTCTTTCAACAAGTATCGTGTTGTGAATTGCAGGTCGGCCAAGGGGCGCCAACGGGTGGAAGGTTTGCGGGAACGTGTTTTTAGTGTCCAGATGAAGAGCGGGCTCACCGCGCCGAGGAAGTACGTTATCGCGTTGATCAAGAAGATGGGCCCCGGTCCCCACAGCTTGAGGATTATCCCAGCTAACACCGCTTCCACCAGGTTGTCCACTTTTCCCCACGAGCTCATTGCTCCGTTCACCCGCAGGAGCTTCTCCTTGTCGATCAGATCAGGAAGGAGCGTACGATATGCCAAAGCAGATGGCATTCCAAACACCGCTTCCGCAATGAGGAAAAGCCACAGGTGCCAGATCTGCAGAACTCCGGTCGTAGCTAGGGCAAACACGGTTAAGCTGACAACGCCGAGTAGGCCGTCCAGAAGGATCATTAGCACCTTGCGATTGAATCGATCGACGATCGCACCGGAGATCAGGCTCATCACGGCCATGCTGAACGTCCACACCCCGCCGAGCGAACCGACCGAGATGGCCGATCCAGTTATGGACAACGCTGTCCAGAACACGGCGACCTGGGAGAAGGTATCCCCGGCGTCGTTAATCGCTTGGCCCGTTAAGAACGCGATTATGCGACGATTCATTTGAAGTGCCTCCGCTCACCTTATTCAGCTTTCAGCTTTTCTCATTTCGTCACACACCTGAGCATGGCTGCTATCATAGCGAGGTCTAATTCCTAGTACAAGTCATCCGTAAAGGCAAAGGATGATCGTATATGAATTGCAGGCGGCTGGCAAAGATATTATTGGGTTTGAAAACGTAACAGTGTGACGTTAAGCTCGATCAATGGCCATGAGGAGGTTAATAGGGTGGAACAAATCATCAAGCAGGCGATCGCGGGAAGCGACGCCGATTACACGGAGATACGCATCGAACAGGAGGCGCGCAGTCAAGTGCTCTTCCGTAAGGACAAGTTGGAGAACATCGAGGGCTCCAACGAACAGGGAGGTATCGTTCGTGCGCTGAAGGATGGAGGCTGGGGGATCGCGGCGTTCAACGATATCTCCGACCTGCCGGGAAAGGTGAAGGAGGCAACGCGCATGGCGCGGCTCGTCGCGGCGAGCATCGATGAGCCGGTCGAACTGGCCGCTGTCGATTCGGTGCAACAGGTTGTCACCGCCGATCTCAAGAACGACTTCCGCAGCGTCCCTCTGGAGGAGAAGAAGAAGCTGACCGAGGAGTACAACCGCATTCTCCTCGGCTACGACAAGCGGATCGTCTCAACGAACACTCGCTACACCGACTCATTCCGCACGGTGACGTTTGCCAATTCCGAAGGGACGTTCATCGTGCAGGAGATCCCGGATATCACCCTCCTGCTGGTAGCTATAGCAAGCGATGGCTCGCAGAACATCCAGCAGGGATTCGAGTCGCTCGGTGAAGCCGCCGGATACGAGTACGTGCAGAACAGGGAACAGGATGCGCGTGATGCGGCGAAACGAGCGGTCGATCTGCTGTCAGCCAAGTCGGTCAGCGGTGGGAAGTACACCGTCATCCTCGACCCCAGCCTGGCCGGTGTGTTCATCCACGAGGCGTTCGGCCACTTATGTGAGGCGGACTTCCTGTTCAAGAACGAACAGTTGAAGGAAGTGATGAAGCTCGGATCGCGCTTTGGAAATGAAGATCTGAACGTGGTCGATGAGGGGTTCATCCCCGGTCTGCGCGGGAATGTTCCGTTCGACGACGAGGGTACGCCGCGAGCAAAGACGTATCTGATCAAGAACGGCATCCTAAACAGCCTCCTGCACTCGCGGGAGACAGCAAGGAAGATGGGTGCCGAGCCGACGGGGAACGCCCGCGCCATCTCATACGAATATGAACCGATCGTGCGTATGACGAACACGTATATTGAGGCGGAGCATCAGACCATGCAGCAGATGCTCGCCGGGATCGACCACGGCTTGTACGCGGTGCGCGCCTACGGTGGGCAAACGATGTTCGAGCAGTTCACCTTCTCTGCTGCCTATGCCTACGAGATCCAACACGGGGAACTGGGAGAGATGCTACGGGATGTCGTTCTCACAGGGAACGTTTTTGAAACACTCCGCTCGATCGACGGGATTGGGGATGATCTCACGATGTATGGTGGATCAGGGGGATGCGGAAAGGGTGGACAGTTCCCTCTTCCCGTCACCGATGGTGCACCTCACATCAGGATCCGGGATGTAACAGTAGGAGGGAAGTGATGGACAAGCTGCTCGAAGCGTTGAAGAACAGAGTCGACCAGGCCGAGATCTACCGTCGACAGGCAAGGACTATTCCCATAGAGTTCCGTTCTGGCAAGCTGGAGTCGATCAAGAGTAAGGAGACAGAGGGGATTGCCCTCCGCGTAATCGCCAATGGCCGTCTCGGGTTCTCCACAACAACGGACATGGATGATCCGTCTGCGTTGAGCAAGGCCGCCATCGCTGCTGCTGCATTCGGTGAGGAAGCAGAATTCAGCTTCTCGGATGATAATCCTACTCCACGAGACGACGCCTACGACAAAGAGATCAATGACGTCTCTGAGGAAGCACTTATCGAGCTGGGCGAAAACGTGATCGGTAAGCTACATGATGCTGACCCGCAGGGTGATATCAACGTAGGGCTTGCAAAGACCGTGGAGACCATCGCAATTAGAAATACATCCGGACTCGACGTTGAAGAGGAACGTACACACATCTCGCTATCAGCCAGTCTCGGGAAGACGAGAGAGGGGGACATTTTCGTCCTATTCGATGAACAGGAAGTACGCGCAATGAGCGATCTCGATCCGGATCGGCTCGTGAAGCACATCGTTGACTTCCTCCGCTACGGAAAGAAGATCGTCTCCACAGAGTCGAAGAAGCTTCCCGTAATGTTTACCCCCAATGGGACGATCGCCCTCCTTCTTCCGCTGTTGGTCGGGTTCAACGGAAAATCGGTTCTCATGGGAACTTCCCCATTGAAGGGCCGCATTGGGGAGCTCGCCTTCGACCCGCGCTTCTCGCTTACAGACGATGGGACAATCCCGCGTGGGCCCCGCAGCAGCGCGTTCGACAACGAGGGAACGACCACTTCTCGCACGCCTCTCGTGTCGCAGGGGAGGATCGATGGTTTCACGTACGATCTGTGGACCGCCGCCCTTGCCAAGGCCACTCCCACTGGAAACGGTTACAAGGGCGGACTGATGGGAGGGGGCGGGTTCCGAACTCCACCGAGCATCGGGGCGAGCAATGTCCTCGTCTCCCCAGGAGCTGTTGACGAGGAAGAGATTATCGCCTCGATCGAAGAGGGGCTACTTGTGGAAAGCGTTCTCGGACTAGGTCAGGGTAACATCGCCGCCGGTGAATTCTCCAATAACGTCGCCGTCGCGTTCAAAATCGAGGACGGGAAGATCGTCGGCCGCGTGAAGAACACGATGATCTCCGGCAATACCTACACCCTGCTGAAGGACAACCTGATCGCGCTTAGTAGCGCAGCGAGGTGGGCCCATGGAACGGTACATACTCCAGCAATCGCGATCGACCAGGTAAACGTCGTCGGTCAAGGGTAAGAGGAGATCAAGGAAAGCGGGAATAACTCGATAAAAAAGAGGTTCCCTGTCGTTTCAAATGGCCGAAAATACGGTACGTAACAGAGTGCCTCTCGCAAAGACGCGAAGCAGTGCTGGGTAATGAGTGAATGATAATGAGGAAAAAGGAGGTTCCTCGCGGTTAAGCCAAGGTATCCCAGAGAAAGACTCGAAAGATGAGCGTAGCGAGAGAGAAAAAGCTTGTATCACGCCAAGCCGCAAAGATCGCCAAGAAAGGCGTAAATTAGCAAAGAGAAAAAGATGCTTAAACTCAAGAAACATGGTCTTTCTTAGCGATCTTGGCCCTGCCTGTGAGTGTTCGCATGTAGGCAGGCCTTGAGCGAGTGATAATGAGCGGGCGAGATAAAAGAAAGATGCCTTTCAGGGCTTGATATCGTAACAGTGTTATGTTATACTGCTGTTACAATAAGCACCTTGGGAGGTGGCATGAATGTACACTTCGACGTACGAAATAGAGAAACTGGCGGAGTTAAGACGGGATGAGCTCATTCGCAACGCGGAAATTAACAGGTTATGTCAGAGTCCGCAAAGACGCGGGAAGAAGACTGTACGGTTTTTTTCATCCTCCTCGTGTCCCGTCCAAGAGTCCACCTGTAACGGGTGCGCATAACAGTGTGTTGTTATGATGGAAGAGGAGGCGCGCTGTGGATGAAGAGAAACTGATCTCGAAGAAGGAAGTCCTGGAGAAGCTCGGTATCTCCTACGGGCAGCTCTATCGCTGGAAGCGGAAGGGGTTGATCCCTGAGGATTGGTTCATTCGCCGCGCAACATTCACCGGCCAAGAGACGTTCTTCCCGCAAGAGAAGATCATTTCCCGCATCGAGCGAATCAAGGAGATGAAAGAAACCCATCCGCTCGATGATCTTGCCGATCTGATCACTGCCCGCGTTAACGACAAGCTGGAGGTGGCGTTCTCCAGGCTTCGTAATCTGGGATGGCTCGACGATGAAGTAATCAGGGTCTGCCATCTAGGCGATGATCAATCCATGCTCTCGCTGCAGGAAACACTGTGTGTTGGCGTTCTCCGTCAGTTGGAGGAGAAGGCGAGGAAGGAGGAGATCGATCTGGCAAAGCAAACGATCGATCAATCCGTGGCCGCCGGCTTGATCGAAAGAATACGCGAGGAGCACCTCCTGCTGTACCTGCTTCGCAAGCGCCTTTCCGCTGCGGGAATCTCTGCGGAGATCAGCATGGTTGCAATCTCTTCACGAGGAGCGGTCTTCGATCCCGAGACTGAGGTTGTACAGTTGGTCGATCTACAGATGCTTCTCGAACGTATAAAGCTGGATTGCTTCAAGGAGAAGGGGTGCGTGGAAGAGGAGAAACAAGGGCGAGCTGAGAGAGAACGAGAACGCATAGAAGAAGAACAGGAACGATTGGCTGAAGAGCGTGAACACCTGGCGGAAGAGGAACAAGAGCAGGCCGAGAGAGAACAGGAACGGATGGCTGAAGAACGAGAAGAGGCGAAGGAGGAGGAATGAGCGAGAAGCGAAATTCGGCAAGCATCTCCGGCGCGGGGACGATCGGAGGCGGAACGTATGATCGTGTCTCCATCTCCGGTGCGGGAAAGGTCACAGGCGATATCACCGCAGAGGAGATCAAGATATCCGGGGCGGGCAAGATCCAAGGAAAGGTCGAGGCAACCACCATAGCCGCTTCGGGAAGCGCGGTCTTCTCCGAGGATGTCATCGCCGACGAGATGAAGGTAAGTGGGAGCGCACGCGTTGATGGGCAGGTCAAAGTCAAGGAACTCAAGTGCTCTGGTACGTTCAAGACGGGCAAGGGGATCAGCTCGGAGTACATCAAGATTAGCGGGCATCTGCGAACGGAGGGTGATGTGGAGGCGGAGATCTTCAAGGCAAGCGGCGGATTCAGGATCGGCGGCCTTCTCTCTGCCGATCGTGTGGAGATCAAACTCGGTGGGCGCTGCGAGGTGCGCGAGATCGGAGGTGAACGAATCGAAGTTACTCGCGGTGGGTGGAGAGAGAAAGGGATCCTCCTCGACGGGCTGATCAAGCTATTCACCGGCGGAGGGCTGGCGGAGCTGCACACGACACAGATCGAGGGAGACGAGATCTTACTCGAGGACACAACCGCTGAGATGGTGCGGGGTAAGACTGTGGAGATTGGCCCTGGATGCAACATTGAAACTGTCGAATACTCCGAGTCGTTGAGGGTGGCGGACGGAGCAACCGTGAGGAATAAATCCCATATTTGAAGGGATGAGATGACGAGATGATAATAGGGTTCATTCTAGGGGTAGTCGGCGTGATTCTTGGGGTTGTGGGTTCGGCCTTCGGACTGCTGTTCAGTCTGGTGGGAAGCGCGATCACCGCAGTCTTCATTGTGATGCTTATTATTGGTGCGATATTCTTTTCCCCTATTTTCCTGTGGCTGGCACTCGGCCTCGCAGCCGTTTGCATGATCCGCGGGCTGCAATGGCTGAAGCGCGGGCTTCAGGGCTAGAGAAACTGCGCATCCGAATACGGATCAGGGATTGAGCCGTTCGGCTCATTGGCCACACTAACAACCGAAAGGATCTAAATGCCGGAAGAGAAACATCATTGGAAGACCCCGTTTTTCACTATTTGGACCGGCCAGCAGCTCTCGCTTGTCGGCAGCAGCGCGGCACAGTTCGCGCTCGTTTGGTGGCTGACGATAACAACCGGATCGGCGACCGTCCTCGCAACAGCGACAACGGTGGCATTGATCCCACAGATCCTGCTCGGACCACTCGCCGGAGCCTACGTCGATCGGTGGAACAGACGGTTGGTGATGCTGATCGCCGACAGCTTCATCGCCCTGATCTCGCTCTGGCTCGCCTACCTCTTCTGGAGCGGATCGATGCAGGTGTGGCATGTGTACATAGTGATGCTCGCCCGCTCGCTGGGGGGTGTCTTCCATTGGCCGGCAATGGCCGCATCGACCACGCTGATGGTCCCCGATAGACACCTGACCCGGATAGCAGGGATAAACCAGACGATGAACGGCCTGTTGACGATCGTGGGACCACCACTCGGGGCACTGCTCCTTGCTCTTATCCCGTTGCACGGGGTGATGCTGGTCGATGTGGGAACGGCACTCTTCGCCGTAGTACCGCTCTTGTTTATAGCTATTCCGCAGCCAGTACGCTCACAAGCGAATGGATCGAAGAAGGCATCGATCTGGGTCGATATGCGTGATGGCTTCCGCTACCTGTGGGGGTGGTCGGGAGCTATGGCCTTGATCGGTGGAGCGCTGATCTTCAAGGTAGCGTTGACCCCGGCCTTCTCCCTCCTCCCCCTCTTGGTGCGCAAACACTTCGGAGGTGGCGCTGCTCAGTTGAGTCTGCTGGAGTCGGTGATCGGGGTAGGAATCCTCCTCGGCGGGCTTATCTTGAGCGCATGGGGCGGGTTCAAACGAAAGGTCTACACCCTGCTCCTGGGGCTCATCGGCGTGGGCGTAGGAATTCTCGTTCTCGGCCTCACACCAGGACACCTCTTCTTCATCGCTTTGGGGAGTATGTTCCTCATGGGGTTTATGATCCCGATGGCCGACGGTCCGATCATGTCGATCTTTCAGAGCACGGTCGCCCCGGAGATGCAGGGTCGGGTCTTCGCCCTCCTCGGAAGCCTCGTCTCGATCTCCTCGCCACTGGGGCTCGCAATCGCCGGCCCGGTGAGCGATCGGTTCGGTATTCAGGTATGGTTCGTGGTTGCAGGCATCCTCTGTGTAGCCGTCGGCATCTCGGCGTTCTTCATCCCGGCGATCCTCCACATCGAAGAGAATCACACCGCAAAGGAAGCGGTCGAAACACCTTCGCCCGCGGAAGTTGGAGCTGACTGACCCGTTATTAAAGAAGAGCGGTTCTCACCGATAGAGGAGACACCGAGATGGGGCGAAAGGGCGAGACGACGAAGGCAAGGCAGGAAACGGGGAAGAACGTGGGGTCTGACGTTGTTTCTTGCGTGGAGGAGGCAGGTCGGTCAACTCGGAACGTGGAAGGCGGAACGCGGAACAGGCGTCTGGAAAGAACGGGGCCATGCAAGAAACAAGCATCTGACACCAGACTTTGCGGAGGAACGCGGGGAAAGCAAAAAGCCCATCGAGAAGAGGACTGGTGATATCACCGTTCAGCAAGGTCCAGGGGGCTATAGACACGAAGTTCCTCCACCCGTGTGAAATCGGGATCGGCAGTGGCTAAATACAAGATCCCTTCCGCCTCCATCACGGCTGCTGTCTGAGAGTCGTTGACCAAAAGACCGTCCTGTTGTCGATAGGGATGGCTAACCTTCAGGGAATCTGAGGTTAGTCCTACCACTTCGATACCCATTTCTAAGATGGCCTCGGTCTGGGTCTGATAATCGGCGAGTTGTTTCACCACATTTGGCCTCTTACGAAGCTTCTTTGCTATGTTCCCCGACGTCACCAGCTCCTTAGTCACAGCCTCGATCATCATCAGCCGATGCAGAACTTCCAAAAGGATATGCACTGCGGTGACGCCCCAAACCTCTCCCCGTTCGCAACGCTCAAGGAAGATCGAGCACTCCTGCGAGAGACCGGTAAAATGGTAGATGAATATGTTGGCGTCGATAAAGACCGTCTGCCCGGCGGACAGCTCTGTGAGTGGAAAGGCCTCTTTTTCAGGAGGCATAGAACTCATCTTCTTCCAGGATAGCTTGGACAACCCGGGACGAAGCCTTCAATGAGCCTTTGGTCTTCCTAACCACCCCGCCCTGCTTGCGCTTGAGATACTGGCGTAGTGCCTCTTCGATGAGCCAGGAGAGCTTCTTGTCCTCCTTAGCGGCAAGAACCTTCAGCTCGGTGATAACGTCCTCATCCAGGGTGGTACCCAGTTTCTTCTTCATGCTAGTTCACCTCCATCCAATCTTACCTTTCAGGCATGGAAGAAATCAAGACAATATTCTAGCTTTCTTCCTTGCGTATCGTTTCGAGTAGATGGTGATTTCTAATATCGGTTCGTACAGAACTGATGCCAAAGAGAATTCACTACGAAGAGCACGAAGGACACGAAGAATGGAGTTCGAGAAGCTGTTAAATCAAGTGCAACTGAAGGACACCGGAAAATAAGTCCAGGATTGTTGGAGTCGACCTATGAGCAGTGCCTCTGACTCCTCGGGGGATGTAGTAAACAGGACTGGCTACTGCAGCCCTCAAGTGCTCTTCGTGTCCTTCGTGGTGAAACACTTCTGTACCTCTGCGAGAGTCTTGGCGCTTCCCCATTCCTTCATTTTCAGAAGGTTGGATCGGGAAATACGTCGGATTTTGTGCTCTTTGTCGTTTTGAGCGGGTAACAACCCTGTGACCACAAATGATAGAAGGCTGGCCTCTCGCCCGTTCGTTACACTTACTCAAGACCTGTCTGCCGCGCCGGCACAGGCAGGCGCCAAGGTGTCGCGACACCAAGCTCGCCAAGAAATGCCTTCTGTTCTTGTTCTTTTCCAATTCTACTGTTTTCCTTGGCGTTCTCTGCGGCTTTGCGAGAGAATGCACTTGCTCTTTCTT
The DNA here is from genome assembly GCA_034715975.1 of Candidatus Bipolaricaulota bacterium. Taxonomy (GTDB): domain Bacteria; phylum Bipolaricaulota; class Bipolaricaulia; order UBA7950; family UBA9294; genus M55B144. The sequence goes on from JAYEFP010000228.1 coordinate 9,463, forward strand.
GTCAGTCATTACCCGCTACTGCTTCACGTCTTTGCGAGATGCACTGGTTCCATTGCGATTACATCTACCCACTCGACACCATAAGGAACCCTTAATCCTTACCCCGTTAATCCGTAGGCTTGTCTACCGTCACCGATTGACTGCGTGGATCGCCCGTCCGAGGGCGGCCTCTGCCGCTTCCTTCAGCCCTTCGGGTAGGGTTGGGTGGGCATGGATGCCGTCGGCGATCGCTGAAACCAAAAGCTTGTTCTGCACAGCGAGCGCGGCCTCTGCAATCAATGCCGATGCCTCCGCTCCGATGATCTGCGCTCCAAGGAGACGCTCGTTCTTGGCATCGGCGACTACCTGGAAGAATCCATCCGGCTCGTTCATGCCAAGAGCCTTCCCGAGTGCAGCATACGGGAAACGGCCGACAATAACGTCGTACCCTTTTTCTTTCGCCTTCTTCTCCGACAGACCGACCGAGGCGATCTCAGGATCGGTGAAGATCGCCTGAGGGATCACGCGATCCCTTCCACCGGGTACCGCGTTCGTCCCTTTGGCCAGGTGTTCGGCCAGTACGAGCGCATCGTTCGATGCCCGGTGCGCGAGCATCGGGCCGAGCACGAGATCGCCGATCGCGTACACGCCAGCAGCGCTCGTCTGCAACTTCTCATCAACCGGGACGAAGCCGCGGCGATCCGGTTCGATACCCACATTCTCCAGGCCGACCCCAGCAGAATTTGGGCGTCTACCGACAGCGAGGAGTACGCGATCGGAGGGGATCGTCTCACCGTTCTTCGTATGAACCATCGCACCATTTGCCGTCTCATCCAGAGAGGTGGCAGCGGTGTCGGTTTGAATCGTGATCCCTTGTGCCTTGAGCGCGCGCTTCAGAGTGGCTATAGTGCGGCGATCGATGTCGATACCCGGAAGAATCTCCGGCATCATCTCCAGAACCGTTACCAGGCTTCCGAGACGGTTGTAGATCGTGGCGATCTCCAGGCCGATCACGCCTCCACCGATTACCAGCAATCTTTCGGGCACCTCGGACAGTGCCAGGGCATCATCGGATGACCAAACCCGCGGATGAGCAAAGCCGAAGCCGGGGATCTCGATCGGGGACGATCCGGTGGCAATCACGATTCGCTCGGCCTCAACGGTCTCGCCCGTGGAGAGATCAATCTTCCCCTCGCCAGTGATGGTGGCGCGAGCAGAGATGACCGTCACCTTGTTTGCCTTGAGCAGGCTGGCGACCCCGTTCACTAAGCGTGAAACAACCCCATTCTTCCACTCGGCGAGCACAGGCAAGTCGACGCTTGGCGCGGCAAAGGAAATGCCCATTGAACTTGCGCTATTGGCCCGCTCAATCAGCTTTGTAGCCGAGTAGAGAGCCTTTGTCGGTACACAGCCTCGATTGAGGCAGACGCCCCCCAGATCGCGCTCCTCGATGAGTGCTACGTTCATCCCCAGTTGCGCCATCCGGATTGCGGCAACGTATCCCCCTGGGCCAGCACCAATTATAGCCACATCGTATTTCAGCATCTTCACGTCTCCTTTGAGCCTTAGGTTATCCGTCCTGGCCTTGTTCGGCAACAGGTTGTGTCTACGAAAGGAGGGGCCCCAGAGCCACGGACCTTTCGGGTTCATAGAGTTGTTTGAGTTCATGGAGTTAAACGCGAAGAACCTAGAACTCAAAGAATAGAGGAACTTGAAAGGCCGCCGGGTCGCCGAAGATGAACACGAAAAAGCGTAATGCACTTCAAGCAACACTGGGACTCTTTCTTATCCTCATGCTTTGCCTCACTGAAGCGCAGAGCCCCATCGGAGCCGGCCTAGCTGATGCAGCAAGTGCAGGAGCAAACGCATTATAGAGAAACTCCTTTCATCCTCTTCATGAGAGATGGTGCTTAAAATGACTAGGAGTCAGGCCTCAAGAAAGTCGAGACAAGATTGATTCCAGCCAAGGCATGAAGTTATCCGATGATCTGAAGGTACATTCTGCTGCCCACTGTGTTTTCTGAATTGCGTCAGAGGGGTAGATTACTCATCATGCGTTCCATTGCTTTTCTGCTATAATCCAAGAATCCGAGTTCCAAAGGAGAACTAGCCATGAAGAAGATAGGTATTTTGCTTGTTCTAGCAGCCCTTGCCATGGCGTTGATCGGGTGTGGCGCTAAGGAGACCACAAGTTCGCAGGCCCCGGCAGCCTCGACTGCCGAGACCGAGACGCAGCCGGCAACAAGTCCACCAGCCCCAGAGACCCTTGCTCCGTCGACAACAACGACACCTCCTGCTGAAAAAACCACCGAAGCCCCAGTAGTTCAGCCCGAAGCTCCGACCCCGGAGACGCCCGCTGTAGAGGTGGATGCGAATGCTACCTTATCTAAGTCGGTCCAGGCTCTTCGGTCACTCTCTAGCTACCGGTACAGGACGGTCATGAACTACGAAGGGACTGAAGATGGGGTCGCTGATTCCGGAACCCTCGAAGTCCTGGGAGAGTACTCCGCTCCGGATCGGTATCACCTAACAGTCAGTGATTCCTCGGAGGACACGCGAAGTGAGTTTGTTAAGATTGGTGATGCACTCTGGGTCTATGACGATGGGGAGTGGACGAAGGTGCCGGAGATGGCTGTAACTGCTATGTCCGAGAGCATATTCAGTTTTGCTCTCGATTTCGTTTGGGGGACTCTGGTTGAGGGTCTAGAGACAGGAGTGAACTTTGTCGGTAAGGAGACAGTGAACGGGATCAAGAGCCTGCATTACTCAGGCACTAACTCGGACTGGGAGAAGGGCGTTGGGGGCGGCTTTGGCAACACCCACGGTGATGTTTGGATCGCCGAAGCAGGTTACCCGGTGAAGTTTGTGTTCACCGCCTCGGGAACAGATGAGGAAGGTAACTCCGGCTCGATCGAGTGGCGTTCCGACGTGACTGACGTCGACTCGCAGGTCACAATTGCACCTCCGACGGAGGAGTGATTCGGATCTGAGCATCCGATGCTGCGGGATACCGCAAGTTAATGCCAAGGATGTTTGATGCCGAAGGCTGGCTAGTAGCACTTGTCCTCATTCCTTCGTACGAGGATCTCGTTGCATCTTGCCCCCCCGAAGCAATTCCGCACTTGTGATCACTCTTGTCAGTTACTATAAGGCTCTAGCAGGCTGTTGCACAAACCTCTTCTCCGCGCAAAACAGAAGCTTTCACCGCCGAGACCGCTCGGGGGGTGTAGTAAATTCCGCCGGCTACTACAACCCCCCAAGCGCGCAGAGAGTAGCATGGAAACCTTAATGTCTCATCTCAGCGACCTTTGCGCCTGCCTGTGCCAGTGAGGCAGACAGGTCCTCTGCGGTAAAATGCTTGAAACTAGGAGCCGAGTATGAAGACGAGCGATAGAAACTGTTTACGCAACAGGCTCCTAGGTGTGCTTATTAAGCCTAGTCAGGCACATCAAGCAAGATCGATGGCAAAGTATTTATTGGTACCCCCGAGAGGATTCGTAACCTCGGCTGTCCACAGGACAGATTCGAGTTTCGCTTGGCAAAACTCACAGAGCTCCTCACCACTCAAAGCAAAAGCAAAGCTGGGGTAGGGCCATCGTGCAAATCCTGCCCCAGCTTTGCTTTACCCCCGAGAGGATTCGAACCTCCGACCTACGGTTTAGGAAACCGTTGCTCTATCCTACTGAGCTACGGGGGCGTTTAGAACTCTTCAAGCATTAGGTAGAGCTGTTTGGCCGCTGCTTGCTCCGCCTCCTTCTTGCTTCGTCCGCGTCCGTTTCCGCGATGACCAGCTACAGCAACTGTCACCGCAAATTGAGTGCGATGTGCCTTGCCTTTTGTATCGCTCACTGCATAGGAGGGGCGGCATGAGAACAGGCGCTGTGCCGTCTCCTGCAACAGGCTCTTGTAGTCACCGGTAGCGGATTGTTCGCTCATACAACGCTCGATTTCGTCCTTCAGGTAGCGCATGACGAACCTCGCCGCATAGGAGAATCCTCGTTCGAGGAATATCACTCCCATTAGGGCCTCAAATGCATTTCCTATATTGTTCGGTCGCTCGCGGCCGTGGTTTGCTTCTTCGCCCTTTCCCAGGCGTAGGTACTTTTGAAGGTCAATCTCCTTTCCTTTTTCGGTGAGCATCGGTCGGCTAACGACCACGGACTTCGCCTTGGTCAGCTGTCCTTCACCTTCGTCCGGGTACTGCTTGTACAAGTAGCTCGTCACCGCGAGCCCAATGACCGCGTCGCCGAGGAATTCCAACCGCTCGTTTGACCCTCTCGGATCATTCTTCTCATTCGAATACGAGCTGTGCAGAAGGGCCTGCTCCAACACCTCCGGAGCGATTTTCAGTCGAAGCTTCTTCGCCAGCTCTTCAATGGGTCTTGCTTTCATGATATCTACTTCCTTCGCTCGACCATCCTGAGAATTCTCCACTCGGCAGTCGACGTGTCTGGCACATTATCCTCTCTTTGACCCGATGCGGCAACTGTACTCGATAGCGCATAGCGGGAATCAGACTCTTTCCACAGAAGAAAGGGATGTTCAAAAGGAAGGCGTGCACTAAGGAGGTTTTGTTTTCTCTCCTGATTATACCTAGCCGTGAGAGTTCTTGGACAGGGTAAAGCAATAAGGCTCTCGCAGAGGCACAGAATTGTTTCACCACGAAGAACACGAAGAGCACGAAGGGGTCAAAGGTACTGCTCGTAGGTCGACTCCAACAATCCTGGACCCAGTTTCCGGTTTCGCCCGATTTGACAGCTCATCGAATGCCATCTTCGTGTCCTTCGTGTTCTTCGTGGTGAATTCTTTCTGACCTCCGGTCTTGCTTCGCAACCGGCATCTGTCCTGTGCGAACCTAGATTAGAAGTCACTACCCACTTCTACCTGCAGCAGGCAGGCGAAACCACAAGGGACCACGCTCTTATCAGGCTTCTGGTTTAGATGCCGCGAGCAGTCGCACATGGCTGAAGTAATAGAAGTGCGTTGCAAAACTATCGAATCCGTGTGTGCCTAGAATCTGCCCCCAGTCACGTCGCACAAAGTCAGTCGCCAGCGGGCACTCTGCCCGGAAAACCATCCGCATCGGCCATGAGGACTTGCTCGGTTCGCACTCGGCATAATCGACGATCAGAAACTCGCCTCCTGGGCGCAAAGACCGAAACGCATTCTGTATGATGCCCGCTCTATCCTCCTGCACAAATCCGTGCATGACAAACGACATAAACACCTTGTCGTACGCCTCGCTATGCGGAAGTGGCTCATCGATGCGGCGCTTCTCGAAAGTGACGTTCTGTTTGCTGTGGCAACGCTGCTGCGCTTGTGCCAGCATCTCGTCCTCGATGTCAAACCCGAGAATACTCCCTTCATCGGAGAGATACCGGTGCATGAGGCAGGCATTGCGGCCGGTGCCGGAGCCTAAGATCAGGATGTCATCATCGGGTTTGATGTCCATGCCGCGCACGACCCGCCGAATGAACCGCGGATAGCTCCCAGCCGTGATCAGATTCATCAGCAGATCGTAGTGCCGCGCCTCAAAGCCGGCGACCTCCACCTTGGATACGGAGCGGCCGAACGTTGGCGTCTGTACTGTATTGTTATCTTCACTTGCTGCGGAAGGCTTATGCTCGTCTTTGGAGTTCATTTCAAGCACTAGTATACCTGCTAGTGCTGCGCCGTGGAACGGTGTCAGGTTTCAGAAAACACGGTTCCTCGCTCTTTGAAATGGGTAACGGATCCTGACTGCAAATGGCAGAACAATGTCCTCGCGCCCTAATACCAAGAGAGTTACTAACTTACGACGCAATGAAAAGACGTACATTCCCAAACGACAGACATCTGATTGGGTTTAGTAAGTACATAGACTTTGCCGGGCACGTGGTCATCGCCTCTGTGCCAACGAGTACTGACTCCGGTCGGTTACAGGCATTCTGTGTCAGGACGGCATGGATACAGGCAGAGATGACGCACGAGTGCCGGGACAAGTTTACCAGTTGGGACACGCATTGTCCGCGCAGCTTGCGCTCTAGCGGATGATCCAGAAAGCGAGGATTGCTTGCCAAGGGTTACTGGAAGCATGGATCAATGACCAATTGACGCCGAAGACGTTACTTAACAAGCTTCGAGCCAATATTGTATCCAAGAAGGAGAAAGAGGCGGACTATGTAGCGCGTGCGGAGGAGATCGTCGAGGAAAACGAATAAGCTTCTTCAACCCGGAAGGTATTCATGACCATTCCAGAGCTGAGGCCGATTACCTGAATTACATTGCTTACGTTCTTTCGGCAATATCAGAGAACGAATCATGAACAGACTGTAGCTGGCACGGACAGCAGCAACGAAACTCCTGCTCATCGCCCATGTTATCTACAAGACCGATTAGCCTCACCGCTTCCCGATCAACTGGGGATCTTGTCGATCAATACGGTATCTATCGCCTTTTCGCCCGTTGGCATCGTTGGCACGTTCTGATTCTTCTGTCGCAACATTGGAAAGCACTGTAAGGACCCAGAAGAATACAGCAAGTAGTACACACAGTCCGAGGAAATACCATACCCACCACGGAAAGCCAAGGGGGCCGAGTCTGCCATCTCCCCAGTTCCAGAAGTCGTTTCCTAAGATGAACATCACCGCGAAGACAGCTACCCACTTCCATCCTGACCGGGGCTTTCCACACAAACCAACTGGTGCGGTCGCGCGGATATGGGGGCGAGTACCAAGGCTCACAGCCACGAGCACAACGCTTGTGACAACAACAATCGGAATTACCGGGAGCGTTCCAAAGCTCGGCAATACATGCCCGTGATATGCCACAACTAGTATTTCGCCGACGATGATCGACGCTATCGCTCCCTTAGCCGTCGCTCGTCGCCAGTACAATCCCGCCATGACAGTGGGAAAGAGGACGGCAAGTCCAGTGAATGTTTCGGTTGCGATCGTCAGGAATGTCGCCGGCGGTCGTACGGCAATCCCGAGGCCAACCACTGCAAGGACTATGACAAACAGCTTTCCCACCCAGGGCGAAGCGTGCGCACCGCGCCCCAACACTGGCTCTACTATGTCACGGGTGAACATGGAGGAGAGGGTGAGAAGCTGGGAATCTAGCGTGGACATGAGGGCCGCAAGGGCCGCAGTCAAGACGAGTGCCTCAACTGACGGAGGGACGTAGCGCCCGAGAAGGAGCGGCAGGATCTTGTCCGACGAGGTCTCCGCCGGAAGGGCAGGAAACGCCAGCCGCCCAATCACGCCGATCGCTACCGGAAGGAGAAACAAGACTCCGGTGAGCAGCGGGTATAGGCTCATCGTCAGCCCGAGCGCCCTTTCGTTACGAGCAGCGTAGAAACGTTGAAAGAGCTGCGGAAACATCGGATCACATAGAAGCCACAGCAGCATGTATCCAAGCCATATTCCCGGACTGAGCGCGCCACCCATTCCAGGACGACTGAATAGCTGTGGTGCTTGAGACGCTGCAGCACGATTCGCCGCTGCAATCCCTCCGAACGGAGCGGCAATCATTCCCAGCGCGACAAGAAGCAGGATGATGAGCGCTCCCCCTTGGAAGACATCTGTCCAGGCAACTCCGCGCATCCCAGCAAAGAACAGGTACAGGAGCATCACAGCGGTGATGAGGACAGCTCCGGCAAGGTAAGGAATGCCAAGAAGCCCTTCAAGAGCGTACCCGGCTGCCATCGGCTGCATCGCCAAGTAGGGCAGGGTGAACACCGTCAACACAAAGAAGAACAGAAGACGAAGAGCAGTGCTTCCAAAGCGGTGGAAGATGAACTCTGGGGGAGTGACAAACCCGTTTTTCTTCCCAAGTTTCCACACCGGCCTACCGATGAAGTAAAAGGACAGAGCCATAAACCCAGTGCCAAACGCCATGATCGGGTAGAAAGCATACCCAATACGCCATCCCGCGCCAGAGAAACCAAAGACCGTGAATGCGCTGAAGTTCGTTGCTACCATGGTAAGGAACAAGACAATTGGTGGCAGGCTGCGGGAAGCAATGAAGTAGTCATCCACCGTTCCTCTTGCTCGTTTGCGAGCAAGGAAACCAATGCCAAGAACAAGAGCCAAGTATCCAATTACAATAAGCCCTCTTGTCAACATTTACCCTCCTTCTCTAGAACCAATAAAAATGGCCACCCAGCGAGGCTGGATGGCCGCATGGCCTAGCATACCTTTGTAAGAAGTATACACTTCGGGCGATCTTGCGGCAAGCACGAAGCGTTCCCGTTACGCGAACCCGGTTCCTCTTCTCCCGCGCATGTTGGCCGCAAGCGTCTGTCCCCCTTTGCTGCCAGGTCTGGTGAACCGGTAAAGACTGGTTCTATCTTGAGGGAAGGCCATCCTGCAAGAGACGAATGAAGATTGGCCCGAGGTCTTCGCTTATGTATGCCCTCCGTTTCCCCGTTCAGTCCTTCCAAGGACCGTCAGGAACCCGAGGAAGGCTATACCAGCCATGACAAGGAGCATGCTCCGAAAACCGACAACCGGAGTAAGAGCTCCGGCGATCAACGGACCGATCACTCCTCCGATTCCACGACTTGAATTGAATAAACCGAACATTGTCCCCTGTCTCTCCATCGGTGTGCGATCGCCAATGTATGACGTCGATCCGGCGTAGAGCGAACTGAATGACATCCCAAGAACAAAGTAGCCAAGGGCGATTCCCCACCCACCTCTGGAGAAGGCAAAGATCAGCGGAGCGAGAGCGGAGATTCCGAAGCCAAAGGCAAAGATCACTTTGCGCCCAACAAGATCAGATAGGTGACCAAAGACGAGCATCCCTAAGATTGAAGTTGTCGCCCCTATGGCGTTGATCGTTCCCATTATCCCCACCGGTATTCCCAATGTGGCCATGTACACGAAAATCAGCGATGCAGCACCGGATGTTCCCATCTGACGTAGTGTTCCACTGATGTAGAGGCCATTCATACCGCCCGTCCGAAGTGAGGTGGACAAGGATTGGCGCTTTTTCGTGCCCAACTTCTCTGCTCGCGGGAGGAAGAGGAGAAAGAAGCAGGCAACAATGGGCAGCAGCGCAAGCGAGAAGAAGCTCAACCGGTAGCCAAGGCCGGCAAGCAGGAATCCAGCGATAACTTTCCCCAGAGCTGAGCCTGTCGAGCGCGATGCACTCAAGTACGATAAGTCCCTGCCTCGATGATCGATCGTACTAGCAGCAGAGACGATCGCCATCGTGACCGGTGCAAGGCCGGTTACCATTAACACCCGCAGGAAGACGGCGGGGAGTACTCCCGCAAGCGGGAGGAGGAGAGCAAGGGATCCGGTAGCAACTGCACTCGACATGAGGATCAATAGCAGCAGTCGTTTTCGCGAGTAGCGGTCGGCAAGCGTTCCCCACACGGTGCTTCCGATCAGCGACCCCATCCAAACGAAGCTCGTTAAGAGGCTGATCACAAGTGGGGTTGCATGCAGATCCTTCAGATAGAGCTGCGCGAGCATGATGATCCCGCCAGCGGTGCGCGAGAGGATGGATAGAGCCATCAACGGGAAGATGAGCCGGGTATTTCCCGCGTGTCTGCTGCTAGTCTGTTCCATGCGCTGGAGTTTAGATATTATAGGGTGATATTGCTACAGGTATCCCGCCTGTTTGAGCGACAGGTACCCACGTTTGGTGACGATGATGTGGTCAAGAAGCGGGATTCCAAGGAGCTTCCCTGCCCGTGCCAGTC
>JAYEFP010000229.1:0-5264 GCA_034715975.1 Candidatus Bipolaricaulota bacterium
CAGCCAAGCTGATCGCGATAAGCGAGGGGATTCGCAAGCTGGGAATCAATCCCAGTCGCGCGGAGACAACCATGCTCCCCAAGAACACCGTGAAGGTGGAAGGACACGCAGCAGAAAAGGTGCTGAAGCTGGTGGATGCTCTCGACGACAACGAGGATGTGCAAGAGGTATTCGCAAACTTCGACATCCCCGATGAAGTGCTGGAGCAATTTGCCAAGTCAGAGTAATTCAAGGAGGTCTCTAATGAGGCGAGGATTTGTCGTAGTCACTTTACTAGTCGGTCTGCTCGCGGTGATGGCCGTAAGCTCGTTTGCTCAGACAGCACCCAGGACGGATGCCTGGGTCCCTGGATTGGCATCATTCATTATTCCCGGTCTCGGCCAGTTGCTGAACGATCAGATGGACAAGGCGATCATTCACTTTGGAGTTGCCGTTGGGATTTCCGTGGGCGGCTCATTGATTAGTAGCGCCCTTTTATACAATGGTTTCTGGTACGGGTACTCCGTCGTCGCAGCAGCCTACCTCGTTTGGTCTGCATATAGCGGGCTTGATGCCTACAACGTTGCTAAGGATCAAGGATTCACCTTGGGCATGACCGAAGACGGGTTAACCCTCTCATACAATTTCTAGCGAATAAAGAGTAACAACGATGCGGCCAAGAGTGCCGCCATTGTGAAAAGCTTCAGAAAGCCCCGGTCGAGCGTGACCGGGGCTTTCTTCGTCTCAAGGAGTGCGTTACTCGCTGATGTGATCTCTCCGGATTGTGGATCAATCTCCAGCTTGAGCCGCCCTAGGTAGTGGCCGAATGCCCCAGCTTGCAGGATCATGGTCTTCCCCTCACGCACCGGCTCAGGCGTTATTTCGTGCGAGTGTCCAGTGAGGAAGACGTCGATGCCGGGGACCACGCGTACAATCTGCACGGCTTCCGCCACGGGCAAATGCCCAAGGACGATCACAAGATCGGATTGCCCTCGCATCTCATCGAGGACATTCTGGATTGCCTGCCTCGGGGTAACGTATCTTAGCCAAGGATACTCCGGGTAGCAGAGGTACTCTGCGGTGATTACCCCAATTACGAGAACGCGCATCCCTGCAGCATCGATCATCGTGGAGGGAGCATACGGCGCCTTGTACCCAGCTAGGGGAACCATGTTGGCGGAAAGGAGTGGAAACTCCGCCTTGGAGGAGAGTTCGGTCAGTCGATCCACGCCGTAGTAGATGTCGTGATTGCCGATAGCCATCGCGTCATATCCGACGCTGTTCATCCCCTCCACCATCTCATCCGCTCCCCACACGGCATAGAGAGGCACACGGAAGTCCTGCCAGGTATCTCCCGAATCGAACACGAGCACAGGCCCACCGGTTGCCCTCTCTTGTTCGATACGCTCGCTAAGGCCAACCAAGGAGCCTAGCCTATTGTGGATGTCGTTTGTATAGAGCATCGTGAGCGATGCAGCAGATGTAACCATGCTGACCACTACGACCATCAGGAAGAGGACTATTGAAGCGAATCTCACAACGTTGGAGTCTGCCTGTCCGTCAGGCACACAGGGCTCCGACGCCACACAAGCAGCAGCGCTTACGTAGCATGGCAGCCCTGTTCGCTTCTCAAACAGGCGGTCTGCCACGTTGAGCCGCCGTGCGCGAGAGCGTTGCATGAAGACACCGTCCCACATGCTCGTATGGTTAATCATAGACTTGCTCCAAGCGATGCTCCCCACAGGTCGTTGCGGTAGTAGATGGAGAAGGCCCACGGACCACGGCGTGGGAAGATACGCACGGCGGCGATGAGAGCATAATCCGTCTCGTACTCCACTCCGATCAACAGGCTGTACCACTGGTTTGGCGAGGTGATGATCGCAGCCCAGCGCTTCCCTGTAGGTCCAAAGATTCGTCCCCACTCGATCTCCACCGGTCCAAGGTACAGCGCGGAGAGAAGAGTGAAGCCGTCCTGCGAGACATCGAGGGAAATACTCAGCGGCCCTAGGCGATCGACAAGCAGTGCTTGCACGCGAAGTGAGAATAGATCGGAAGGAGACGTGCTCATCCAGATATCGAGACGATCGGTGATCGCTCGGCCGACCTCAAGTGATGGACCGCTAGCAAGAGAGAGATCGAGCCTGCAAGCGCTAAGCCCACACTCGCCAATGCTTTCCGCAATTGGAAGATCAAGGAAGAGTTGATGCGGATAGGCACACGCGATGGCCGACATGGCAAGTATGGATAGGATAAAGACCAGTGTTACCTTCATGACGAACATAAGCTACTACAAAGCGATGCCGCGGACAAGAGCTATTGCAGGAGGGACCAATACCGGGTGTGAAAGCTCAGAATCACGAAAGGCAAGACAAGTAACCTTGCTCGGCGATCGTCGTTTGCCACTCATCGTTCCGAGTTCCGCACTCCACATTCCTCGCCCCGCATTCTTCTCTCACGCCCGCTCGCCAGGATCGCCAAGAACCACCCATCCCTTCTTCTCCTCCAATTACTGCTTTTCTTGGCGGCCTTGGCGCTCTTTGCGAGAGAATGCTTTTCTTGTTCCGCACTCGGCATTCCGCGTTCAAACTCGTTGCCCTTTCCAAACGTGGCAGACAAGCTGCCCACGCTACACAAGCACGGGATCCTCTTCCGCGTTTTCCGTTCCGCATTCTGCATTCCGCGCTCATCGTTCGCCGTCTATTGTTTTCTGTTCTTCAGCACCGCGAGGGTGATCTTGATCGAGTCATACGTGATCTCGCCTCCAAGCGCGCGGTAGATCGGTCCGATGAGATCCGGGTCGTGCGATGCAGCGGCATCGGCAATTCGATCAAACGAGCGCTTGTCGACCCAGGGCGAGGCTTCGGTCAGTCCTTCCTTGGTAATGTATGAGATAAGGTACTCGACCACCGTCGAGGGGACGCGTTCGACTACACGTGCTGCCTCTTCTATCGAAATCCCTCGCGCGAACAATCCGTACGCGGTTTGCCGCGCCATGTTGAGCGTGGATCGCCGCGCCTTGCGTGCGCTTGCTCTTTGAGGCAAGGAGACATCCATCGAAAGCGAGTGTTCGCGACAGTGCTTGCCAATGGCACCAAGAAACAGATCGCCATATTGCTCGGCCTTCGCACTCCCCACACCGCTCACCCGCAGGAAGGCATCGGGTGTTGATGGACGAAGGCGCGCCATACCTCGTAGTGCGGCGTCGCTGAAGACGACGTAGGCTGGAACGTTTCTCTTCAGAGCAAGCTCCCTACGCAAACCGCGCAGCGCCTCGAACAACCCGTGATCGACACCCTCCCATGAATCGGCCGCCACTCGCGATGTTCTGACATGTTTTTCGGCGGGCTTGAGCAGCCTGGGAACTTCCTCCCCGTGCAACACGCGCCATCCACTTTCGGCGACGTGCAAGACGTTGTACTCTCCCGTCCTCTCCAGGTATCCCTGCCCCACAAGTTGCTCGATCCAGTCCCGCGTTGTGTTCTTCGGCAGGTCGGAGAGCAGTCCGTAGGTGGAGAGAGAGTCATGCTTGCGCTCCAGGATGCGTCTGTTGCGCGACCCGCTTAACACAGACGCCGTATAGTCGGCACCAAAGCGTTGATGCAACCGCACGACACAGGAGAGGATCTTCTGGGCGATCTCCAGCGCCCCGTCCATGGAACCGATTTCTCCTAGGCAGACGTCGCAAGCGCCACAATTTCCCCCTTCCAGATCTTGGCCAAAGTAGTTGACAAGTGCGCGATGCCGACAGGCAAGGCCGGTGCAGTAGTCGTACATCTTGTTTAGCTTGGAGAGGGCGATGTCGCGTGCCTGATCGGACTCCGTGTTTGCCAGGATGCTCTTCCAGATTCCGTAGTCTCCCCCCGACCAGAAGAGGGAGCACTCGGCCTCCAGACCGTCGCGCCCGGCACGTCCGCTCTCCTGTTGGTAGTGTTCGAGCGACTTTGGCATGCCAGTGTGGATCACGGCACGCACATTCGACTTGTCGATCCCCATGCCGAACGCCACGGTAGCGACGATGATCTCGACCTCCTCAGCGATGAATGTATCCTGGGCTGCCTTGCGCTCGTCTGCGTTCATCCCGGCATGGTAGGGGACCGCGCGGTAGCCCTTTCGAATCAGCTTTGCGCACAGATCATCAACGTCGGCTCTTCGGATGCAGTAGATGATCACCGATTCATTGCGGTGGCGAGCGAGGACATCACGCACTTGCTGAAACGCGTTTGTGCGGCGCTTCACTCGATAGACCAGGTTTGGACGATCGAATGACCCGATTAGCACTTCGGGGTCCACGAGATGCAACTGGAGAGCGATATCACTGCGAACCTGGCCGGTGGCGGTGGCAGTGTAAGCATGTACGGCAACACCGGGAAGAACTTCCTTCAGCCGTCCCAGTCGTCTGTACTCGGGGCGAAAGTCGTGCCCCCACATGCTGACGCAGTGCGCCTCATCGATGGCGATCAGCGAGACATCGACCTGCCTCAGAAAGTTGATGAATCCGTTGGCTGCAAACCTCTCCGGGGCGATGTAGAGCAGCTTTAACTCGCGCCTGATGACCCTCTCAATGACCCCGTCTCGCTCACGTGTGGATTGGCTGCTATCGATACGCGCTGCGGGGACCCCACATTCGGTGAGGGCATCGATTTGGTCCTTCATCAGGGAGATCAAGGGAGAGACAACGATCGCCATCCCTGGAAGTGTAACAGCCGGAGCCTGAAAGCAGATCGACTTTCCTCCACCTGTGGGGAGAACAACGATCGAATCGCGGCCGCTCAGGACAGACTCGATGGCTCGCTCCTGCAAAGGCAGGAACTCGTCGTATCCCCAGTATTGCTTCAATGCCGCCTTGACGTCCAAAAGCATGGTCACGCAAGCGCCCCCTCAGGTATCATGAATCACTCTAACAACAGGCATATCACAAATAGGCTAAATTACATGAATATCAAAAATACTACGAATCGTCATGCATTGTCAGGGACGCACGCCGTCAAGGCCCATCTTACGAAGCAGTTCCTCCAGATTCGTCCCCGCGAGTGAAGGCAGAACAAGGTCGGCATGATCGAAGGAGAGGTTCTTGGTCATCTCATTGGGAACGGCGATGCAGATCATCCCTGCCGCCTTGGCCGCGCTTACGCCGTGCGGCGAGTCTTCGAGTGCAAGCGCCTCCTGCGGGGCAATCGCCCACTCACTAAGCACAGCTAAGTACAGATCTGCAGCAGGCTTTGTATGCTCTACATCGTCAGAACAGCGGATAGTCTCAAAGACGTCCCCAAGGCCGAGGTGTGCGA
>JAYEFP010000230.1:0-5235 GCA_034715975.1 Candidatus Bipolaricaulota bacterium
TGTACAAAGGCGCTTTGGTTAGAGATCTAAGTGAAGTCGGCCACATAGTGCAGTTTGCTGTAGTGCGCAGTACTGTTGCACACAAGGGCCAACACTACATTTGCTTGTCTGTAGCGTCAGAGCCCTGTCCGTATTTCAGACAGGCGGTCTCCGACGTTGAGAGATTGATCTCCGATCCAAATCGGGCTCCGCCTTACCCATGTGATGACGTGAGGAATGAACAATTCATTGTAAGAGATGCTTGCCTTCGTCTCCCACTCCGCGCGTGCTTTTTTGCGCAAGCGAGCGATTGGAGATGACCGGCGAGGTACGGCTATAATAACTTTCTCAAGGGGGAAAAAGGATAATGGCCGATCTATTGCGGCTGATTCAGACGCGACGGAGCATGCGGGCGTTCACGGCCGCCCCTGTATCGCGCGCTGACATCGAGAAGATCCTAAACGCCGGACGGTGGGCACCCTCGGGGAAGAACACACAGCCGTGGCGATTCGTGGTGGTGGAGAGTGTCGGCAAGAGAGAGGCGTTAGCCAAGCTAGCGCCCCAGGCCGGGATGATCGCAACCGCGCCGCTAACGCTCGCCGTCCTTTGCGACCGCGATGCTGGCTACGATGAGCTGAAGGATGCTCAAGGGATCGGCGCGGCAATCGAGAATATCCTCCTTGCCGTGCACTCCCTTGGCCTCGGCGCCTGCTGGATGGGCAAAGCGCGCAATGCCGAGATCGAGCTGATCGTTGAAGCAAGGGAACACGAAGAGCTGATGGCGCTCATTCCCATCGGCCATCCGGCGGGAAACTCCAATGACGTCAGTCGCCACCCACTTGAAACGATCACCCGTTTTATCTGAACATATCGTTCATTACCAAGATTAGGAGGGATAGACCGCGATGATACTCTTTGCCTGGATTGTGCGTGCACTACTGCTTATTCTTGTGCTCCCGTTCCTCATTCCGTTTGGCCTTCTCTTCTCGCTGATCATTGCCTCGCCGCTGTCACTGGCTCTATTCGTACTGGTATTGGCGCTGCTTGCGCTGGGAACGGTGCTTGGGATTGCACTGGGCGTAATCGGAAACCTTGTCGACCTAGTGATCGTTCTCGGATTAATCGGGATCGTGTGGAACTGGCCTCGTGGAGCACAGGGGCGATTCACCGAGAAGCTGCGCTTGGCCTACCACCGCTTACGCGCCACGCTCTATCGTCAGGTGCAACAGTTCACCGCCGCTGATCTCGCCGTGACCCTGGTCGTGATCCTCATTGCGGTGGTTCTAAGCCTGTCATCGGGATTGATCCACTTTCTTCTGACGTTGGTCATCATTCTTGCTGTGGTTGGAATCGTGTGGAAGTGGCCCCACACTGTGCACCTTCCGTTTGTCACCAAGCTGCGGCTGGCGCTTGTCGCTTTGCGTGATGAATTACGCGGATTCTTTCTTTAGCCACGAGTTTTTGGGTAGCAAGCGGAGTGGGAACCTCTCCCTTCCGAAAACACCATAAATGCCGATCTCTGGTGCCCAGTCCCGCGATCAGACCCTAATCGCTTTGGAAGACACCAAGAATGAAGACGTGCCCCCAATCAGCTCGGATCTTCCTCCGTTGGATTGACCATCAATCTTTGGTAGAAGACATGCGAGCGGGCTTTCTCTGTGCAAGCACGATCGCGAGCATGATGTACGCGACAAACAACACAAGGAGCCCAATTGGGAGAAGGACAAATGAGGCGATGCAGACCCCGGCAATGAAGAGCGTGGTGCCGAGCGTCCGAATTCGGGATGAGAGAACGCGATCTCTACGCAATCGGATGCCGAACATCGCGAGGAGCACTCCGATTCCGCAGCTCACTGCGATCTGACCGAATTTCCACGGTGTGCCCGTGGCGAGCGTTGCATCAACAATGGCCATCCCCGATAGGAGGAACATGGGGACAGCTGTTGCTCTCGCAATCCAGACAAGAGACTTCGGCGTTTCGAGCACTTGCTCGCAAAACGCAAGGATCGGGTAGATCAGGGTTGCTGCTCCAATGAACGGAAGAAACGCGGGCAGAAACCTGTCGTACGTGCCGACAAAGAGAAATCCTGGAAGAAGATCAGCGATCCATCGCGACCAGACTGTCAAGAGGCTTGAGAAGGGAGTGCTCGGCGCCCACGGCGAGATGACCAACAACAGCGCGCCAGATACTGCGACACACCATTCATAGGGGTAACGTTCCCGCCGACGGATCACTCAAGAACCTCCTTCTTCAAGACGCCAAATTTAGAGTAGAGCGAAAGACTTGCCTGGTCAATATTGTCGCAATGGATGTTGATGACTTGGGTCAGGGCTTCGACCTCCCAAGTGGGTTCATCCCCAACGATGAATAGCTCAAAGAGGTGGCTGACTTCGTGGGCTGGAGTGCTCTGTCATCAGTATCGCCCGGAACAGCACCGCTGAGGCGGGAAAACACCAAGACTGGAGATCCTCCGACCAAGGGAGATGAAGTGCAAGCGGCGGAGATTCCTACGGTTGAAGCTCGTGTGTGAAAGCGATTCCGAGGTCCTTTCTTTCAACTCCCTCCCTCAATACACCACGTCCCAGGACTCTAACTGTTCACGCTCCTTGCGCTGTGATCTATTCATGATCGTAGCACGATTTGCAGCCATGTATTCTGACAGCCGGAGGAACGCTACTTCCTCTTAAAGGCCGAGAACAAATAGAATGGTAGATTCCGGCGACTTACTTGCATTTAGAGGACTATTTGTCTACAATTGACGACGAAATGTCTGCAAAAGGATTAGCTGATGTCCTCTTTCCGAAAACGCGTCTGGCCATTCTAAAGGAACTAGTGGGTGTCGGGGATGAAGGGTTGCACCTTCGTGAGCTGGAGCGGCGGACAGGTCTGAACAGCCGGGGGGTCATGCGGGAATTGCACTCCCTCCGTGACGCTGGGATACTGATCTCAAAAGAGGTCGGTCGTCAGGTCATCTATCGACTGAATCCTGACTGCCCCATTTACCCGGAACTTCACAGCCTTATCCTAAAAACCGCTGGTCTGGCAGATGTGCTCCGAGCTGTACTCCTGCCGTTCGCAAGACGGATTGAACTGGCCTACGTCTATGGCAGCTTTGCTTCCGGCGAGGCCAACACGGAGAGCGATGTGGATCTGCTGATCGTCGGTGACGTAAGCCTCCGAGAACTTGCCAGTCCACTTCGCAGAGCCGCAGAAACGCTCTCTCGGGAGGTCAACCCAACTGTCTACCAATCGGAAGAATATCACGATCGTCTCAGGCAAGAGGACAGCTTTGTTTTCCGCGTGCATAATGGCCCGAGGATCGACCTTTTGAGAGAGAGGCCAAGATGACCCTCGCCGATATGGCTTCTCAAGGCCGCTTGGAAAGGCTGAATCCCCATTGCGAAGAAGTCAACACTCTTCTACGCACCGCCGCTCGCAGGCTGGAAGACGCCGCCAATCCAACCATTCATGCCGAGACACGGCTTGAACAGGCATACACGGCCATTCTGACATGCGCTCTGGCTGCACTTCGCGCGGAGGGATACCGCCCCAGCCGTGGGTCTGGACAACATATCCGGACTCTTGAAACACTGCGGTTTACCCTCATGCTGGAAGAAAAGCGTATCGATTACTACCAGACCCTGCGTTCCATGAGGAACCAGGGGTTATACGAAGGTGGAATGGACGTATCTCAAGCCCAAGCGGAAGAAGCCATCCAAGAAGCTGTCTGGTTGTTGAAGAAGACCAAAGCTTGGCTGAAGAGCCATCACCCAGAAACAGTATAGTTGACTCCCTAAGGCATTCTGACCTTGGCGCATGGCGAAAGGGGATTCTTGTGTAACAAGCTATACTGATGTCAAGGGGTAGTAGGGGCGGTTATCCCTCCAAATGGCGTAGAGAACGTGAATAAACCGATTCATGACAGCAACGATCGCCTCCTTGTAAGACTTGCCGTTGTCCCGATGACGTTGATAGATAGAGTGGAAGTACTCATCATTGCGAACCGCCCCTTGACAGGCTAAGTACAATGCCCGGCGTAAGTAACGAGAACCACGTTTGGATATGTGTACCTGTCCTTGATGCTTGCCGGACGAGCGTAACTTGGGATCAACTCCGGCGAAAGCAACCATCTGCTTGGCCTTTGGAAACCGGCTTACACTCCCGAACTCCCCCAGAATGGTGGCCGCACTGAGAGTTCCTACTCCAGCGATGCTTGTGAAGTACAGGCCCGCTTGCTCATACAACTCGGTGATGCGGTGGTTCAACGTTCTCAGCTGTGAGTCGATCAAGTTAATCTGTTTCAGTAGGAGATCGAGCACTTCCTCCATTGCCTGAGAAGGGACCCCAATGGAGACCGCTGCTTTGTTCATGATCTCCTTGGCCCGTACTGTCCCTAATTTACCTCCACTGGCCTTGCGAAGAAGTGTGGTCAGCTTCTCCTCACCAAAAGCAAGGACTTTGCTTGGTACAGGAGCTTCAGAGAGCAGAGCCAAGCAAGAGGGAGAGAGGGTCTTGGAGAAGGAAGAGAGCAGCTCAGGGAACAGGCGATCCAGCAGGGAAGTCACCCTAAGAGCGATACGGGTTCGATCCTTCATCATATCCGCTCGCAGTCGTGTGAAGTGACGGAGTTCATCACTGTGCTTGGGGGAGGCCGGTTGTGGTTGTTCGCCCTCGATACGGAGGGTGTTAGCGATGAGAACGCTGTCAATATTGTCGGTCTTGGAACCACGTACGCCATAGTTACGCAGGGACGCTGTCTTGATTGGGTTGAGGATGACTGGGGTCCACCCATGTATCTTTAGCCATTCGGCCAATGGGATCCAGTAAGGACCTGTGGCCTCCATGCCGATACGAAGTTCTTCTGCTGGGGGTAACTGAGAAGAGATGAGGGCCAGCAGTTTCTGGAAGCCGTTCTGTGTCTGGGAAAAGGCAGAGAGAGTAGCAATAACCTTTCCTCGTTGATCCATCAATGCAGCGGCATGGTGAAACTTACCGATGTCGATACCGAGGTAGAACATGATCTATCGCCTCCGATGTGCTAAGATGGGAGAGTACCTAGTGAGGAAGGGTTCAAGACAGGGCGGTCTACAAGCTCGTGGCTAGATACGTAGCACCTTAAACAGGCCTACATCAAGCTAATCCGTGGCATGGCCCCGTAGGTTTGTGTCTTGTTACAATACGTGGCGTCTGCAAAGACCCACAAGCGTTGCAACGAGCCAACCTCAAAGGGTGCCTCACCCAAAGTATACGGGGCC
>JAYEFP010000231.1:0-5210 GCA_034715975.1 Candidatus Bipolaricaulota bacterium
CTTCCCGCGGGCTTCACTCGGGCGTCAACTTAGCGGGTATATCGTGCACTGCGCTTTCCATTGTGCGATGAACCTTAGGAAGCTTGGGAAAGAACAATCCTGGCCGTGGGAGGGCGCTTTCCGAGACTAAATCACGGTTCTAAGCTTGTAGATGCTGACCGGCGGTACCTTCGGACGCGGGTTCGACTCCCGCCACCTCCACCAGTTTCTGTTACCATTGCGCGCTCTATCAAGCTCAATAGAGGCTTCGCTGCGATGCCCAATATACTGCTTCAAGGCGCATGTTGGCACGCGCACTTGATACTTGCCTTATTTGGGTCTAAAATATACATGCTGTTGGTGGTCTTGCAGTAGTTTGAGCTTGGGAAGTAGATTATCTATCACCTGCCTAGAACACTCTGCTAAGATGAGATACACAACACCAGGGAGGTAGATTTCGATGGCAGATCGTGAGACTGGAACCGTAAAGTGGTTCAACGAGAGCAAGGGATTTGGCTTCATCGAGCGCGAGCAAGGTGAAGACGTATTCGTGCACTTTAGGTCAATTCGCGGCGAGGGATTTAAGACGCTATCCGAGGGACAGAAGGTGGAATTCACCCTTACCCAAGGCGAGAAAGGCCCACAAGCCGATGATGTAGTCGCGCTGTAGCGTTTCTATAACATAGAACAAACAGGCGGGCAATGCGCTTCACGCGCATTGCCCGTTTTTCTTTGCCGATTTCGGCATTCGAATCGAGCTGCCTGGCACGTGTCACTCGCGGTTCTGGTTTGACAAAGTTGGGCCCACGTATTTGACAGCACCTGGTAGAAATCCTATATTGCTTAGTGGTAATGGGCAGTTGGTGGTCATTGAGAAGTACCTATCGATTGTTAGCGTCAAGTCGTTTGAGTCGAAACCCCGAATGCCTGTGGAGGTGCGAGCATGGGCGCAAGAATCCATGTGCCGAAGGAGAAGATTGCGGAATTTTGCCAGCGCAACCACATTCGCCGGCTGGCCTTTTTCGGGTCTGTTCTACGCTCTGATTTTGGTCCTGATAGCGACATTGACGTGCTGGTGGAGTTTGAACCGAGCGCGCGAGTGGGCTTCTTCGAGCTGTTCAACATAGAACAGGAGCTCTCGCACATCTTGGGAGGTCGGAAAGTGGATGTGAACACACCCAAGAGCTTAAGCAAGTACTTTCGAGATGAAGTCATGCAAGAGGCAGAGCCGCAGTATGTCCAGACATGATCCGAAGGTGCGACTATTGCACATGCGTGACTATGCTCAAGACGCCATGGCTATGGTCGAGGGTGAAACCCGTGCGGACTTAGACACTGACAACAAACTTCGGTTGGCCCTCACTAGGCTGGTGGAATTGGTGGGTGAAGCAGCTAGTTGCTTGCCCGAGGAACTCCGAGCGAAACACCCCGAAATACCATGGCCAGAGGTTATCGGGATGCGCAACCGCTTGATACACGGCTATGACTTTGTTGACTACGACATCCTCTGGAATACGATTACGCGAAACCTGCCACAGTTGATCGAGACGCTAGATCGTATTCTGGATGCGGAGACATAGTTTAGTACATGGCTCTTGACCGTGGTGAACGATCGCATTCGCAACAACGTATTAATGACAGAACGATCCGCGCACAGTGGCCGTTGACGAAGACTACCATTCTGCCGTGGCTGCGGAGTAAGGCATAAGAACATCTGTGTCAACAAGCATTGATCCCCCCATGATCAGGCCCTGTCCCATTCGGCTCGCGTTGCTTTAACGTCAGGAAGATCAGTGCGACCCTTCCACATTTCGGCAGCCTTGCGCAATGTTGCTTCCCGACGGCTGCGGCCGGATTGATCGATCAGACGATCGACGGCCTCTCGAATAAGCTCACCCTGTTTCTTCCCTGAGCTCTTCGCGATGGCAGCCAATTCCTCGTGTTGGTGCTCTGTCAGGGATATCTGCGTTCGTATCATGTCGCACCTTCATCCTTCTTCCGGTAGCTTGATCTTAACTCCAATCTACGGCCTATCTCAACAGAACTTTCTTCACTACGAGGTCAGAAGCTTCAGTTTGCGTATAATCATAAGCGGAGAAAAAGTGAAGATCGAGATCATCGGCACAGAATCTTTGGGAGTGCGCGGCCTTACGTGTGTGGTGCAGCTCCGCGATTGGAAGATAGTCATCGACCCTGGGGTGGCATTGGGCTACCAGCGGCATGGGTTGCTGCCTCACCCATTTCAGGTGGCAGTTGGGAGCTGGGTTCGGGAGAAGATCATGGCTGCCCTGGTGGATGCCACGGATGTCGTGATTAGCCACTTTCACGGGGATCATGTCCCGCTCACTGACGCAAACCCGTATCAACTGGCGGCTCAGCGGGTTCTTCCCTTCTTGCGCATGCCGCGCCTGTGGTGCAAAGGTCCGGACGACCTCTCACTTCACATGCGCCAGCGGTACGACGATTTGATGGCGTTCTTCGGGCGATCATTCCCTAATGCAGAAGGGAAGAGCGCTGGGCCATTGAGCTTCTCCTTGCCCGTTCCACACGGGGAGGCGGGGACCAGGTTAGGAACAGTGATGATGACCCGCATCGCCGAAGACGGAGAGGTGTTTGTGCACGCTTCCGATATCCAACTAATGAGCGAAGAGGCGATTGACCAGATCTTGGCGTGGCACCCCGACGTGGTTCTCGCCGCTGGGCCGTCGCTCTACCGCCATCCCACAGGTAAGCAGCAGAGGATCGCGTGGGACAACGCCGTGCGGTTAGCACGCGCAGTTGGGACATTGATATTGGATCATCACCTAATGCGCTCTACAGAAGGCACCCTCTTTTTGCAAGAGCTGTCGGCTAAGACCGGGCACAAGGTCATGTGTGCCGCTGACTTCATGGGCCGTCGCCGGATGTTGCTCGAAGCCTGGAGATGGAGACTGTATCGTGAGATGCCCGTGCCGCCTGGTTGGCATGAGGCCTACGCCCGTGGTGAAGTCGACACACGTGGCTATCGGGATTGGCACGGTTGGCACGTGGATGGCCCGTAAGGGCGCCCATTACCTCTCCCGCGTCCCCGAGCAGATGAAGGCGCCCTGTTTCATCTTGATCCAGCGTCCCTCATCAATCCCGATCAAGTTTCCGCATTGGCACAGGACTTTATTTCCATCCCTACGGATGTAGTCCCTAACGATGCGGCTCTTGTAACAACGTAGCACCCTTCCTTTGCCGACTTTGATGTATTTAAACACCGGGTTTTTACACTTAGCGCATCTGATCGTCAGCATTAGACCAGCTCTGAAAGTAAGGACAGTACTTACGCATTGGGCAAGTGGCATGTCTCTCTCGGTGGCACCACCCCTTCCCCAACCGGATAAGGGCCCCTTCAAAGTCCGCAAACCGATAGCGGCTGCACGCAGCATGAGAGCGGAAGATGCGTTCGAGGGTAACGAGAGCGTGCGTTGGAGTTGTGCTTTTCTCGATCAATCCGAGATTGCGCGCGGCTAACAGCACAAGATCACCGAGTGGTGGATTCGCTTTCTCCCAAATTCCCCGCAGTTCCCGTAGGAAGATGTTGACTGTTATCGGGCCGATACCGGCGAACGCCAGCAATCTGGCTTCTAAGTCTCGTGGGTCGGTTGCTTGGGTATGAAGCAGGTTGATGTCGTTGTGGTACTCGTGCTTTAGCTTACCGGCGATTCCCAAAAGCTTTGTTGCGGTCTTGAAGTCGTAGCGTGCGTACCCTCCAGCATCCAGAATCTTCACTAACCCGTCCCATTCAGTCCGTGCGATCTCCTGCGGGGTAGTCACTTCCCGGGTTTCAAACTCTTTGTAGGTGTTTATCGCGATTGTCTCGCTGATCCGGGCACCGAATAGGACTGCCGCCAAGAACCACCTAAAGACCTGTGCGCTCTCCTTGCTTACAAGATCGATTCCCAATTGCGTGGAGAATCGTCCTCCCACGGTGTGAATGAGCGTCTCGATGGAAAACTGCCCTCCAGTCTGTGGCATCCCGTCTCCTTAGCCCTCCATAAGGCTAACGCAAGGCACTGGTATAGTCAATCATTGTTGCGAAGCATCTGGAATGTAAGGGCGTACGCAAAGAAACTGAAGAACGTACTGGACGAGGGCTCCCTCAAAACCCGAACGAGACCACCCGGCATATACCCTGTCACGGTCATCTTGTACGAGGAACATTTTTCCTCACGGATGTTCTGGATAAAGCCATGCTTTATCTATGAAAGGTGTAGTTAGTATACTAGTACCAAGTAAAGATACGGTAGAGCAAAAAAAGAGCATATGCGCTAAGAGTTGAGATCAGTGTAATGGAGACACAAACAGAAGAGCAAACGGAAAGCAGCGAGTCAGCTCCGGAGATTTGCCTTTCTTGCGTTGCCCAAGAGGCTTAACTTGCGATAGGAAGCGTATTTCCGTATACTTATGTTGTGAAAATGCCTATGGGATAAGGATCGGTGAACTCTGTGACATGCATGAGAACATCGAAGCTTGTTCCCATTAAGTCGGAGGTGAAATGGCGACTAAGTGGATGATGAAGAAGCGTTTAGGACGAGGACGCCGTTTCGCGTTCGTGCTGCTACCATTGCTGATGCAAGCTTAAGCATTGCAGCATCATATAGCAGTCTTTCGCGAATTGTTGGCAAACGTTCCCCAAATCTGATGTTGCTGTTACATGTCCCGTATCAAGATAGCGGATTTAGGCGTTGGTATGCGACGCCCTCTTCTAAGTATGTATTTTGGGCGGACCATACCGCATTCTCATCGTATCAGCAGGCATAAGCAACTCAAGAAGCGTCATCTGTGTTGGTATGCAATCGTCATCTACCTCGAAAGGAGGGTGAGTACAATCGAAATTACAGCAACTAGACCACGCATTAGCGTCATTCGACAAGAGGCCGCGCTACCACAGTGGCTTACAAAACAAAGCCTAGCGCGGTTTCTTCACGAGTCGATGAAGCCATACGAAGACAAGCTTTCCGATATTGAGAAGGCGCTTGC
Organism: Candidatus Bipolaricaulota bacterium; assembly: GCA_034715975.1. Lineage (GTDB taxonomy): Bacteria > Bipolaricaulota > Bipolaricaulia > UBA7950 > UBA9294 > M55B144. The sequence continues at coordinate 4,987 of JAYEFP010000231.1, forward strand.
GTATGTTTTTGACGACAAAGCTGCGCCAGGTGGGTTCATTGTTCTGGCTACTAACGCGAACGAATTACTCGGCGCAACGGTGATTCATTACACACCATGGGCCGGGTACGTTCCGGAGAACCTTCTTCTGTTCATCGCCGTGCATCCGGACCATCGGGGGCAGGGCCTAGGACGAGCACTTATCGAAGAAGCTCTCGCTAATTGCGATGGTGACATGAAGCTAC
>JAYEFP010000232.1:0-5190 GCA_034715975.1 Candidatus Bipolaricaulota bacterium
CCTTATTCACTACCGTTTCTTCAGCTACCCACTCGAAACAGCGAGGAACCAAAAACAAGACTCCGCAGCAAGCATAAACGCGGGACCAGGCGTTTCGTCCTCAGATTCCTTCGTGCTCTTCGTGCCTGCCTGTCCTTCGTACGCAGACAGGTCCTTCGTGGTGAAGGCCCTATTTCCCTGCAAGTGTCTTCTGTGCTTCTGCCGTTCTCTTCGGCTACCCCCTCCTGTCTGCCTGCTGCCTGTCCTTCGTGCCTGCCTGTCCTTCGGACCTGTCTGCGTGCGAACACGCACAGGCAGACGCAGACAGGCTCTTCGTGGTGAATGCTCTTTGTGATGTGTCCTCAGAGCCTGTTGCGTAAACAGTTTCTATCGCTCGCCTTCATACTCGGCTCCTAGTTTCAAGCATTTTACCGTCTCGGGGGGTGTAGTATCTGGAGAAGAATTTACTACACCCCCCAGGGGCGCAAAGGTCGCTGAGATGAGACATTAAGGTTTCCATGCTACTCTCTGCGCGCTTGGGGGGTGTAGCAGCCGGCGGAATTTACTACACACCCCGAGCGATCTCGGCGGTGAAAGCTTCTGTTTTGCGCGGAGAAGAGGTTTCTGCAACAGCCTGCTCAGCCAACCCGAATCAGGAATCACAGGCAGGCGAAACGATAAGGAAGCCTTTTCTTGCAATCACGAACGTTACTCCTATAATTCCTATCGTGAGGTGAGTATTACCGTGTCAATAGGCGCACAGATTGCGCTGCTTGTCTTTTTCGTTGTCTGTTCAGCATATTTCTCTAGCGCAGAGACTGCGATTACATCGCTTGATGAGGGACGTCTGCATTATCTGGTTAAGACGCACAGGAAGAGGAGGCGTGGTCTGTCACTTCTGCTCGATGAGCCGAACGACATGATCACCGCGCTTCTCATCTTGAACAACCTGACGAACGTCGCCGCCAGTTCGTTGATGACGCTTCTTGCCGTGCGTGTGGTTGGCCACGGTCTTCCGGCCTATCAAGCAGGCCTTCTGGCAACCGGCGTGATGACCGTATCGCTCCTCATCTTTGGCGAGATAACGCCGAAGAACTTCGCCAAGAACAACGCCGAGCGCTTCACCCTGGCTACGATCAATCAGATCTACCTGTATACGCGCCTGCTGCGTCCGTTCATCTTTGTCTTCCGCGGGATTGCCTCCATGATCATGCGCATCTTCGGAGAAGACCTTGCACAAGAAGAACCGCTGGCCGTCAGCGATGAGCAGATCGAGACGTTGATCGACGCAAGCGAGGAAAGAGGCCTGATCGATGTACGGGACGGTGAGATGATCCGCCGCATCCTCGATTTCGATGAAATAACCGCTGAGCAAGTGATGGTTCCGCGCATGGATGTACAAGCGATCGAGATACGAACGTCGCCGCGCCGAGCGCGGGAGATTGTGGCCGAGAACGGATACTCCCGCTTTCCGGTATATGACAAAGTACCAGACAACGTGGTGGGCACGTTATACGCCAAAGATCTCCTCGAAGAGGTCGACAACCCACAAACGAGTCTACATGACCTCCTTCGCCCGATCTATTACACGCCAACCACAAAGCCAATCAATATCCTGCTGCGAGAGTTTCAGCGCGATCGCGTGCATGTGGCTGTGGTAATCGACGAGTTCGGGGGAATGGCGGGAATCGTCACCCTGGAGGACATAATCGAAGAGATCGTCGGTGAGATCGAGGATGAATACGACAGTCCGGCGATACTCATCAAGCGCATCTCCCCGGACGAAGCGCTAGTGAGCGGAGAGGTGTCCGTGCACGATTTGAATCGCACCATGGATGTCGACCTTCCCGAAGATGAAGGAGTCACTGTAACCGGCCTTCTCTTGCACCGCTTGGAGGCAATGCCCAACGCGGGAGATGAAGTACGCATAGGGTCGGTCTTGCTTACCGTCAAAAGCACAACAGAGCGAGAGATCACGGCAGTGCGTCTCGTTGTAGATCGCAACCTGGAAGCTCAGGAAGAGGAATAGAAGAAGGGAACAGCCCCTTCTCAATAGGGAGGAAAAGATGAAAGACGGGTTGCGTGCGGAAAGGGTGTTGCTAGCAGCGGTTGTTATCCTTGGAGGCCTATCATTCGGCGCCCTTGGGGCAAACTACGATGTGTCCGTGAATATCAACCTCGAAGAGCAAACGATAACTGGCTACGAGGATGTCACGTGTACACCATCGGGGGGGAGTCTCTACTTTCTGCTCCTTGCCAACCTCAATCGCGAGCAAAACCCGTACGGAAGCGAGAGGACGATCGATGCTAGTTATCCATCTGGCTTTGAACCATCATCGACGACGATCGATGGTGTAGAGACGGTCCAGAGCGGCAGTTCCGCGACTGTGCCCTTCCGCCTCCTCTCAATCCCGCCTGCTTGGCAGACCTATTCCCTGGAAGAGAGCGTTCTTGCGATCGATCTTGAGGGGAATGATCCGGTGACGTTGCGGGTGCACTTCACGACGCACGTTCCACGCATGACTTCCGGCGATCAGGGAATCGATCGTGGAATCCTCACCTGGCGCTTCGGTTGGAACCCGATCCTCCTTCCGCCCGATCAGGCATTGCCTGAACAAGCATGGAAAGAGGAGGATGGAACGCTTCTACCTCCGGGTGACGACTTCCCACTTGAGATCCCGGCGGCCAACTACTCGGCGCAGATAACGGTCCCCACGGATGTCACCCTCGCCTGTGGAGCCGACCATAGTGAAACCATTGCCCCATCCGCCGATGAAGCAGCAGGGGAAGTCACTTACCGCGTGTCAAATGACACCCCAGCGCGGACGATCGCAATTGCCGCGGCAAAGGACTATCAGCGTTTTGCCCTCGACGAGCTCGCGATCCCAATCGAGGTCTACTACCTCCCCGGCCACGACGAAACGGCACGCCTATTCGCCACCTACGCCCGCGATATCCTGAAGAATTACGTCAAGCGCTATGGCCCGTATCCACGAGCGCGGCTGACCGTCGTCGAGAATCCGAACCGAAATGGCCTATCGATGGCTGCCGACGGGATCGTCTGGCTATCTGATCTCTTCTTCACCTATCGCAACGTCACTCTCCCCGGCGTTCTCAATCGCCTGAGTGAGTTCGTCCTTGCACACGAGATCGCGCACCAGTGGTGGGGGATCGGCGTGGGCGTCGATCTGAACGCGGAAAACTGGCTCTCCGAGGGGATGGCACAGTATCTATCAATCACCTACTTCGAGGAGAAATACGGAGAGTTCGGACCGAACCTGTTTGACACATCGGGCAATGGCCTGCTGGAGAGCTTTGTGGCCTCACAGTTTGGGTTTATGAACCTGCGCGAGCATCAGGTCGAGCTACCATACATCGAGCAGGTCGAGCACGAGTTTGATGAGGCAATCATCAAGCCGCAGACCGATATCAAGTACGACAACGCCACCGCCGTTCGCCTCTACGACAAGGGATACCTCGTTGCTCGCACCATTGCCTCGGCAATTGGAAGGGACAAGTTCCAACAGGGGTTACACGATGCCGCCGATCAGTACATGCACAAGCAGATCACACTTGCGGATTATCAGAGGGTGATGGAAAAGGCATCAGGAGAGTCGCTCTCCGCACTCTTCGATGCCTGGCTGCGCGATGAGACGACCGTCGACTACAGTGTTGAGATCCTCTCCCGCAAACGCGACGACGACAAGCACGATACGACTGTTCAGGTAACGCGCAACGGCGGCTCCGCACAGCCCGTGATTGTTGAGGCGTTCATGGACAAAGGGGAGACGCTGCGCAAGGAATGGGATGGGAAGGATGACACAGCTACGATCACCTTCACCACAGTCAAGCGCGTCGGTCGCGTGACGATCGATCCCGATCACCTCCTCCCCGACCGCGATCGCCTAAACAACAACGATCCGGTGAAGTTCGTCACCATCACTGGCACGAATGCCTTCCCGCTCGACGCATACATCCTCCACCCCGACCCCATGTCCCAAGGGATAACGCTCACCTACCTCGATCGCATCAGGCTGACGCTCGCGGTAGGGAAGCTCAGCGCCGACATCTACCAGGGGAGAGCAAACCACATATCCCTCAGCGCAACGATCAGCGGCTCCGATCTCGGCGGCATGGTCGGCTATACCCACACGATTTTCTCATCAATCCCGACTGGTTCCGCAGCAACGTTCTTCGCCCCAACTGAGATACTCGTCATCTCCGGGCACCGCATCATCTCATTACAGGGGCCCGTGCAATACCTTCATTTAGGCATCACTAGCTTGCCCACGATGAATTACAGCCACCAAATGCAGGTAGGCATAGACCTCACAGCACAGGGAGCGGGGCGAATCACGCTCGCGGTAGCGGATGAGGTGCGCATCTTCCCGCGCATATACCTGCAGGGGACAGCTATGTTGGGAATGGGATTTGGCACGCTTCCGGATCCGCTCATGTTCGATCTGACCGAGCTTGTGAGCTTTGGAGAGATGTCGCAGGAAAAATGGGTTCCCAGCCATGCTTACGGTACTCGCAAAATCTACGGTCGCTTGGCGATAGAGCTTCCAAACGAAGACGCAACACCCTACAACCTGGCAAACGTGATGATGATCGATCGCGCGAGGACCCGTGTATTCATCGCAGCGGGAACCAGTTGGACAAGCCTCGACGAATTCGGTAAAACTAGCCCCTACGTGGAGGCTGGAGTGGAAGAGGTACTCAATCTGTCCGCGATCGGCGGGCTCCTCCCATTCAAGGCACTCGTTGGATACGCTGTCCCCATCCTGGGAGAGGGAACAGGTGTCTTCTACTTTGGATTCTCACTGTAGCGGGTTGATGTCAGCTGTCAGCTATCAGCCGTCAGCTTGCAGCCACAAGCATCGGAAAGCAGGACGAGACGCAGGTGTGTGTGTCTACAACATGTGCAGGTAGGGTGCCGAGCTGCAAGATACTGACAGCCGTAAGCTAATCGCTGAAAGCTGATAGCTGATCGCTAAATGAGGTGAATTGATGAATGTTCCATGCCGCTGGCTCGCTGAATATGTCGATATCGAAATTACAGAAGAGGGGATAAAGCGCCTCGCCGAACGCCTGACGCTTGCCGGCCTCGAGGTGGAAGAGATTATCTGCGTTCCCAGCGTAACCGGAGCGTTCGTGGGGCGTGTACTGAGCAGCGCTCCCCACCCAAACTCCGATCATCTGTCCCTGTGT
>JAYEFP010000233.1:0-5172 GCA_034715975.1 Candidatus Bipolaricaulota bacterium
AATTTCGTCCTGCAGCCCCACTCTCGGGTCCTTTCTTCAGCGCTCAGTTTACACTTGTCAGTATCCATGCCCACTGTTTCAGCTTTGTAGGCAAGAAGCGTATATCCCTCGAACCGGTTGCGAATGTTCACCTCCGGCCAGCAGACTGCCCTTGAAGACATCACCCCTTCCAGCTTCAGGAGAGTGACTGGCTCCCCATCGTTCTGCCGCATCTCTGTCTCCACAGCAAGGTCGCGCCAGGATTCAGTGTGGGTTCTTAACCAAAACGGAAAAGGCTCTTGGTCATATCCCATGAACCTTGTCGCTGCCGTGCAGTGTGCTAGGGTTACGCGCCCGCTGCTCCCGTCGATAACAGGGTCGCCCTGGAATCCGGGTCGGTTGCCCAGGTAATGAGAGAAACAGAGCGTAATCAGAGACTCTACGTCCGCTTCGCAACCAGCCGGTATCCCCTCGTCGTTCAGTATTGAGAGGCTAAGGCAAGGGCTGATGGGCAGTTTTCTATGCCTTATCCAGTTGAGGCACCCTGCAGTTACAGCATTGGTCCCGGTATCCTTCATCATCTCTTTGATGACCAGGTATAGCTTGGATGCTTTGAGCAGATCTTCCTTGGCTGGGCCAAGCATCCCTTTAGCTAGATCTTCAATTACACGAGAGAGTTTCTCGACCTCGGTATCGTCAATATTCTCGTAGTACTCCAGGATGTCTGAGCTTGTCGCTCTTACGGTCTCGATGCCAAAGATGTCCTTCAAGCGTTTGAAGTAGGATGGCCCCATCCATCTGGGTTCCGCCATCCTCGGATCATAGTGTGTTGTGTCGTAATTGTAGTCTTTCAGCAAGAGCACACGCGTTTGCTTGAATCGAGAAATCGCACTGACAACATCTAGAATAGGCAAGATATCCTCAATGTGTTCCGAGTCACACACCTCCACCTTGTAATCGCCGGCATAGAGCCTGCCGCTCCCGTCCCAATAAGTGCTGAAGGGTTTGGTGTAAACTACTACTGGCAAGCCAGAGTCGGCTATCTTGAAAATAGACGGGCCAAGAGAGGAAAACTCGGCAGTCAAGCTTATCGCTAGAATACCGTCCGCTTTCTCCTCCTCAAGCGCATCCAGCAATTGCATCAGCTCTCCTTCGGTCTGCGGTATGTCATAGCCGGAGAACTCTATGTGGCTGGTATTCCCGATCGTTTCCAGCTGACTTCTGTAATTCTCTATGGCGCTTGCGACATCGAAGTTGTGGTGTGGCCATCCTTCGCTCATGTTCGTCTTTCCCAGCCCCACCACGTGAATCTTGAGCCTATCCATATTCTTCCCTCCTTTGCACAGACCGCTAATGCGTCATTCTTGCTGGTATTGATCCTCAACAGCATCAGAACAGGAGGCGTGATCTTGTACTTGCGCATCCCTCCCTTATTTGCTCCCGCGATGCGACACACGGCGGACTCTCCCCACAGGTTATGCCCCTTTCCACACGCCGCTACTCTTGAGCGCTGGGTAGAGCGACACGTACTTACAGTAGAGTATCTCGTACTCCTCAACGAGCTCCTGCACGGGTTCTTCCTGGTCTCCCGACAGCCTCACGGTCTGAGCTACGGCCTCTTTCACATCTTGATAAGTCCCCGCTCCTACACCAGCGAGGATGGCGGCGCCGAATGCTGCGCCCTCATCCATGGCAAGACGCTGCAAGGGAACATCGAGTACTGCGGCGATAATCTCGCGCCAGGCAGCGCTCTTCGCGCCTCCGCCGACGATGCGAAGTGCGGACGGGGCGACTCCGAGCGCCGTCATTCGCTCCCACACATCCCTCAAGGCAAAGGCAACGCCCTCCAGCACCGCTCGTACCAGGTGTTCCTGGCGGTGAGCAAGGCTGAGGCCGATCCACGCTCCCCGGGCTGTGGGGTCCATGTGTGGAGTGCGTTCGCCAGCTAGGTAGGGAAGGAAGAATAGCCCGTCTGCTCCGGGAATGATGTGTGTTGCTGGCTCGATGAACGTATCGTAGTCGTCGAGCTCCGATCGATTAAGTCCATCGCCAAACAGGACATCTCGGGCCCAGTGGAGGCTCCCTCCAGCAGAGAGGATTACTCCCATCAGGTGATACGCCCCAGAAATCGCATGACAGAAGGCGTGCAACGCGCCGGTCGGATCGATGCGCGGTGTATTGGTGGGAACAAAGATGACCCCCGATGTGCCGAGCGATAGAAGGCCCGTTCCTTCCTGCACGACCCCGGAGCCGATGGCTGCTGCTGCGTTGTCCCCTGCACTAGCGACAAGCGTTGTCCCTGCTGGAAGACCTGTCAGCTGGGACGCCTCTACTGTCACGTAGCCAGTCACATCTGGCCCCTCGTGGACATCAGGGAGCCACTCCCGTGGGATCGATAGCTTTGAGAGGATCTCATCCGACCAGTCACGCTGCACAAGACCGAGAAGAAGGGTTCCTGCAGCATCGGAGGTGTCTGTAGCGAATTCCCCGCTTAGGCGGTAACGGATGTAGTCCTTTGGCAGGAGAATGTGTTGCACCTTGGCAAAGTTCTCCGGCTCTTGTTCTCTAAGCCAGAGGATCTTTGGTGCCTGAAACCCGACGAGTGCTGGATTTCCCGTGATTTCACGCAGGCGATCCTCACCAATTAGATCCACAATTTCAGCACACTGGTAAGGTGTACGTGCGTCGTTCCACAGAATCGCCGGGCGGATGATCTTGCCATGCGCATCCAGAAAGACCGCTCCGTGCATCTGCCCGGTCAGGCCGAGCGCTGCGATCTTCTCCGACGGCACGCTCGACCGGTCAAGGAGTGCACGGATGCTCGTGACGGTTGCATTCCACCAGTCAGCTGGATCCTGCTCGCTCCACCCCGACCGCGGGATGGAGACGCTCAACGGGGTGGATACTGAGCCAATCACGCTACCGCGAGCGTCAATCAAGATCGCCTTCACCGCAGTGGTAGAGATATCGATTCCAACGAGGTACTGCATCTTAATTAGCTTGCCCAAGGAGGAGATCAATGAGCAATTGATCGAGCTCTTCGTAGGGGAGACCCTTCTTTCCCAATGCGCCCCGATCGAATTGATGGGCTTTCAATTGTTCTGCCTTTTCAGGCGAATACTTACCAAGGTAGGCCGACATCGGATCGCCCGACTCACCTATCTGGACGAGGAGTTCCTTGATGTGGCTGTCTTCGTTGAACTGTTCGGCCTTCTCCTTCAGGATCAAGTAGGTGCGTATGCAACCCCTGGCGAATGCCCTAACATCGTTCAAGTCGGCCGTTCGGTATGCGTGCGCGTCGAAGTGCCGGGATCCCTCGTACCCTACATCTTCGAGGAACTTCACGAGGAAGAACGCCTGTTTGATCCCCTGGCTGCCGAAGCGGAGGTCTTGGTCGTAGCGGGCTCCATTCTGATCGTTGAGGTCGAGGTGAAAGAGTTTTCCCGCGTCCCACGCTTGTGCGATGGAGTGCATGTAGTTAAGCCCCGCCATATGTTCGTGCGCTACCTCGGGGTTTACTCCGACCATCTCCGAGTGATCCAGCGTCTCGATGAAGCCGAGCATCGCCCCGGTCGTCGGCAGATAGAGGTCGGCGCGAGGCTCGTTAGGCTTTGCTTCCAGTGCGAACCTGTATCCGTATCCTTGATCAAGACTGTACTCGCACAGGTAGTTGAGCGAGTCACGGAACCACTTCATTGCGTCGAGTGGGTTCTTCCCAACATCTGTTTCTACTCCTTCGCGCCCACCCCAGAACACGTACACCTTCGCTCCCAGCTCCGCACCGAGGTCCATTGCCCGCATCGTCTTCTGAAGCGCGTAGGCACGGATCTCGGGGTTGCTGTTGGTGAATGCGCCGTCGCGGAAGACAGGATCGGTGAACAGATCAGTTGTGGCCATCGGGACGACCAAGCCGGTCTCCTTGAGCGCCACCTTAAAGTCAGAGACGATGCGATCTCGTTCACTTGCAGTGGCCTCGATGGGCACGAGATTGTTGTCGTGGAAATTCACTCCGTATGCTCCCGCCTCGGCAAGCAGGTGCACGATCTCCACTGGGGTCAACTGTTCGCGTACCGGGTCGCCAAACGAGTCCTTCCCAGTGTTTCCTACGGTCCATAGACCGAATGTGAACTTGTGCTCCGGTTTTGGTTCGTACTGGCTCATTTCTCACTCCTTATTCGTAGACGATCTGTTGCTCTGTGTGCGTCTGAGCTGAGTGTAGAATGGCGTCGCAGATCACCGCTGCCTTGTACCCGTCCTCAAACGTTGCCCCATAGGGCGCCACGCTCTTGTCGTTAGCGATAGCGTCGAGAAAGTGGTTGATTTCGTGGATGTGCGCGTGCTCCCAGCCGAGGATGTGCCCATGTGGCCACCACACGCTGTAGAACGGGTGGTCACTCTCGGTCACCAGTACCTCGCGGAACCCGTGCAACTGTTGGTTTGTCTCCTCGCGGAAGTAGACCTGTAGTGAGTTTAGCTTCTCCAAGTTGAAAGCAATGGATCCCTTCGATCCGTTTATCTCGAAGGTCATGTGGTTCTTCCTTCCCGCGCAGAAGCGAGATGCCTCAAGCGTCCCCACCGCACCGTTGCGGAAGCGAACGATTGCCTCAAACGCATCGTCGACATCAATGTTCACCGTCCCCTTGCCATCGGGAGAGGGGCGCTCAGGGATGAACGTCTTCGTGGTAGCAGAAAGCGTCTCTGGCTCACCAATTAAGAAGCGAGCAAGATCGATGATGTGCGCTCCAAGATCGCCAAGTGCTCCGCTACCAGATGCCTTCTTGTTCAACCGCCAGACCTGCGGAAAGTCGGCGTCCATGATCCACTCCTGCTGATAGCTGGCGCGGAAGTGATAGATTTCCCCTAGCTCCCCAGCGTCCAGCATCTCTTTCGCCAGGCGGATTGCCGGAACGAAGCGGTAGTTGAATCCGCACATGTGCTTCACCGACGCCGCTTTCGCTGCATCCCACATCTCCTTTGCTTCCTCGGCGTTGCGGGCGAGCGGCTTCTCACAGAGCACATGTTTTCCTGCTTTCGCAGCAGCGATACACGGCTCTGCATGCAGGTTGTTCGGTCCGACGTTGTCGAAGACGTCAACCTCCGGATCTGTGACGAGTTCCTTCCAATCGGTCGTGTAGTGATCGTATCCGTAGCGTGCGGCCGCTTTGCGCACGCCATCTTCGTGAGAACCGCATA